>CAVHKV010000018.1:0-12514 GCA_963636635.1 uncultured Bacteroidales bacterium | reverse complement strand
CTCGCGGTTGGCCGCCGCCACGTACTGCCTGAGGTTCTTGGGCTCGATGCCAAAGCGCGCGAGCTCGTTGCAGGCGCGAATAAGCCGCAGGTCAGAGCCTCGAACGAGGTCGCGACCGGCGGGCGACTTGACGAGGCGGATGATGCCGCAGTCAGCCAGCTTGCGAACCAGCGAGATGGGAACGCCCGCGACCTCGGGAATGCGGTCGATGGGATGCATCTCGCGCTCGGCCTCGGCGTCGATGGCCAGCGTTGGGTCAACGGGCTCGTCCGCACCTTGGGCCTGCGTGTCGACCTCGACGGACTGGGCATCCTTCTTGCCGTCTAGCTCGTCTTTTATGACAGAAAGCGGCAGGAAGCGACTCTTTTGGAGATAGAGGATGGTCTCCAGGCGCTGGATGTCCCTCGCCGAGTACAGGCGGTAGCCGCCGGGCGTGCGGGAAGGAGTCAGCAGTCCCTCGTCCTCGAGGTAGCGGACCTTGGAGACGGAAAGGTCTGGGTACTGCTCCTGCAGCTTGGAGACGACCTTGCCAATTGTGAGGTAGCCGGCGTCGGCCATGTGCGCCTACTCGCCCGTGGCAATCTTGGTGGCGCGCGTGGTGTGGAAGACCATGCGGAAGGTGCCGACCTGGATGGTGGAGCCGTCGCAGAGCACAGCGCTGTTCACGATGGCGCCGTCGACCCAGGTGCCGTTGAGGGAGCCGAGGTCGGTGACCGTGGCGCCGCTGGCCGAGACGTTGATCTTGGCGTGGTGGCGCGAGACGGTCATGTCGTTCAGGAAGACGTCGCTGGAAGGATCGCGGCCGATGCTGATCTCGGCGGCGCTGAGCTCGAAGGTCTGGCCGGTCTGGGGCCCCTTGAGGATGGTGAGCGTGGGGTGCTCGGGACGAGACGAGCCCAAAAGGTCGGGCACGGTGGCGTCTGAGGACGGCATGCAGAAGATGGCCGTCGCGTCCGTGCTGGTGGTGTTGATGTTGTCCTGCATGAATTACCTTTCCGCGCTTATCTCAACCACACCATTGTAACCCTCCGCGCCAAAACTCCTAGCGGCAGGCGACGGCCTCGATGGTGATTTGGGAGGAGTTGGGCAAGGCGACGACCTGCGCGCACGAGCACGCGGGCCTCGGCTTGCCAAGGAGCTTGTCGCAGACGCCGTAGATCGTCTCGAGGTCATCGATGCTCGTGACAAAAATGCCGAGCTTGGTGACGTCGGCAAGGGAGAGCTCGAGCGTGGCGAGCACCGCCTCGACGTTCTTGAGGCATTGCTGCGCCTGCCTGGCGACGCCTCCCACGACCACCTCGCCGGTGGCGGGGTCTACGGGCTGCTGGGCGGAGACGAAGACGTAGCGAGCGGCGCTTGTGCCTTGGGAGAAGGGACCGTTGCACCTCGGGGCATCGGCGGTGGAGATTGCGTACATGGGGCTCCCCTTTCTCCCTAGGCGACGGCCAGGATCGGCGCCAAGTCCTCGACGAGGCCGAGGCCGCTTGCGGTGGGCTCGAGCACGGAGGCCGTCTTGTAGGTGCTGATCGCGACCGTACGGCCCTGCTGGCTCCAGGTCTGGATGCCAACGACCTGCCCAAGCTCGGCAAGCTCGCCGTTCAAGCCGACGTGGCTGCTCGTGACGCCTTCCCCCTCGGGCCAGACGTAGCCGCTCGTGTCGGCCGTGGGCGCCACGAGGCACTGGTAGGAGAAGTTGTAGGCAAAGGGCTGGGTGTCGCAGGAGACGCCGGCCGTGGCGAAGCTCTCGTTCTGGTAGGTGTCGTAGGCCCAATCGAGCAGGCTCTCGGTGTCTGCGAAGCGGCCGTCCTTGGTGGTGCAGCCAAGTACCACGGTGTAGAGCGTGGCGTTGTTCCTGCGGCAGCAGCCCATGAAGGCGGTGACGTAGTTGCCCGCGCCGGTCTTGACGCCGAGCAGGCCGCGGTAGTTGCCAAGCAGCGAGTCCACTGTGGGCAGGGAGGTATCGACGCCGCCGATGGGCACCGTGACGTAGCTCTGGCGCACGGTGTCTGCGATGAAGGGGAACTTGGTCATGGCGTAGCGGGCAAGGATCGCGAGGTCATGGACGCTGCTGTGGTGGCCATCCGCATCCAGGCCATGGGGGTTCTTGAACTGCGTGTGCGTCATGCCGAGCTCTGCGGCCTTGTCGTTCATCTTCTGGACGAAGGCACTGAGCGAGCCGCCGGTGGCCACGGCAACCTCCACCGCGGCGTCGTTTGCCGAGTACACGAGCATGGCGCGCATGAGGTCGCGCAGGCTCGAGACGTCACCTGCGGAGTAGCCCGCGAGCATGGCGTTCTCGTCCAACGTGCAGCCGACGCAGGTGACGGTCGTGTCGAGCGAGACGCCGCTCTCGAGCGCCACCACGGCGGTCATCACCTTAGTGACCGATGCCATGTTGATCTCGTCGTCAGGGTTCTTCTCGTACAGGACGTTGCCTGCGGAGTCCACGACGATGGCCGAGGTTGCCTCGGAGAGCGTAGGCTCGCTCGTCTGCGCCGTGGCCATGGCGGGAGCGGCCGTGAGTGCCACGGCAAGCGCGGCGCAGGCAAAGGCCGTTAGGGTGCGGGAGCGCTTCATGCCTGCTCCGCCTCCTTCGTGCGCTGCTTGCAGACGCGGATGATGGCCACGCCCTCGGCGGTGTAGACGCAGGCGGTGATGAACGAGAAGACGCAGCCGATGTAGACGAGGGTGAGCCCAAGCGGACCGGCCTCGCCGTTGAGGCCGGGCAGCCAGGCGGCCTTGGTGATGCGGAGACCATCGATGACGGGCACGCCCAGCAGCAGGTCGCAAAAACCCGACATGAGGAAGGCGGTCGCGATCTTGCCCACGTAGGCGACGTCCACCGGGCGCTCGCGGTAGCGCCTGACGATGGCGGCGCCGCAGGCGAGGTAGACGTCCCTGCCGATGACGAAGAAGGCAACCCAGAGCGGCAGCTCGCCCAAGATGACGAGGCCGAGCACGCCGGTGAAGAGCAGGAAGCGGTCGCAGATGGGGTCGAGGATCTTGCCGAACCAGCTGACGGTCTGGGTGCGGCGGGCCACCTGGCCGTCGAGCCAGTCGGTGCATGCGGCGGCCGTGTAGATGACGATTGCGAGCGGGCGGTTCACCTGCTCGACAAAGAGCACGAGAAACGCGAGCGTGAGCAGCATGCGGCACACCGTGATGGCGTTCGCTGCGGTCAGTATCTTGGATGAGGGGTTCTCAGAGCTTCCGAGCGGGGCGTCCGTGTTGGGCTCGAAGCCCTGGCGCACCTTCATCTCGAGCCAGTCTTTAAAGGTCAATGTATCTCCGCATTGGATTGCAGGTCGTGTTCGTCTTGTCGATGATACCCCATACGGTGGCCGCCCCATTCACGGCCGGGCCGCCGCGGGGACTTTCGTGACGGAATTGTTAGAGCCCTTACAAATTCCCAAAAATTTGTCCTTGCGCTCCCCCGCCGTGGATGTTAATCTCTCTTCTGCTGCGGTTGAGCGGCAACGGGTGGTGGCGCAGTTTGGTAGCGCACTTGACTGGGGGTCAAGGGGTCGCTGGTTCGAATCCAGTCCACCCGACCAGAAATTGAGCAGGCCAGGATGAAAGTCCTGGCCTGTTTTGTTATGCGTGTCCGGCATACATAACGTGTAATCTAGTGAGCGCTGTGCGTTCGTGCAGTCGGTGCGCGCCCGGCATCGCCGGCCTCGGTGCGCCGGCGCGTATGCAAGGAGCGCGCCAGCTCCCTTTTTCGAAAGAGAACATCCCCGGGCACTTTCTACGGAGGACCTTCGATGCTCAAACTTGCTCGATACCTTTCCGGCTACGGGCGCGAATGCGTGCTCGCTCCCCTCTTCAAGCTGCTCGAAGCCCTCTTCCAGCTCCTCGTCCCGCTCGTGATGGCCACGGTGGTGGACGAGGGCATCGCCGCCAACGACCAGCGCCACATCATCCTGTGCGGGCTTGCGCTCGTGGCCATGGGCGTCATCGGCTGGGTCTGCGCGGTCTCTGCCCAGTACTTCTCCGCAAAGATCGGCGCTGGCTTTGGACGGGCGCTTCGCGATGACCTCTTCGAGCACGTCATGGGCCTCTCGCGGGCAGACGTGGACGAGCTCGGCTCCTCCACCCTCATCACCAGGCTCACCAACGACACCAACCAGGTGCAGGACGGCGTCAACCTCTTCTTCCGCCTCGTGCTGCGCTGCCCCATCGTGGTCTGCGGCACCATGGTTGCCGCCTACTTCGTTGACGGCCTCGAGGGCCTCATCTTCCTGTGCATCGGCGCGCTCGTCTTCTTCTTTGTGTGGCTCGTGATGCGCGTTGCCGTGAAGGGCTATCGTCGCGTGCAGTCCGGGCTCGACGACGTGCTGCTCAAGACCAACGAGCAGCTCGAGGGCGCGCGCGTGCTCAGGGCCTTCTGTCGCGAGGAGCACGAGTGCGCAGACTTTGGCGAGACCTCGACCGAGCTACGTGCTTCGCAGGTGCGCGTGGGCGACGTGGCCGGCCTCATGAACCCGCTCACCTACGCGGCTGTGAACCTCGGCCTGGTGGTGGTCCTCTACGTGGGCGGCGTGAGCATCGACACCGGCATCCTCACGCAGGGCCAGCTCGTGGCGCTCGTGAACTACATGTCCCAGATGCTCACGGACCTTTTGCGCTTCGCGAGCCTCATCAACACGCTCTCCAAGTCCGAGGCCTGCGCCCGCAGGATCAACGACGTGTTCGGCCGCGTCCCCACCATGGAGGACGGCGAGCTCGACGCGAGCGACCTTGAGCCCAGCATCGAGCTTCGCGACGTGAGCTTCACCTATCCCGGCGCGGGCGCGCCCTCGCTTTCGCACCTCAGCTTCAGCGCCGCCCCCGGCCAGAAGGTGGGCGTCATCGGCGGCACGGGCTGCGGCAAGTCCACCCTGGCGAGCCTGCTCATGCGCTTCTATGACGCAAGCGAGGGCGAGGTGCTCGTCGGTGGGCAGGACGTCCGCAAGCTCAGCCTCAAGAGCCTCCATAACCTCGTGGGCCTCGTGGACCAGAGCCCGCGCCTGTTTGCCGGCACCATCGAGTCCAACCTACGTTGGGCAGACGCCGAGGCGAGCGAGGACAAGCTCATGGCCTGCGTGAGGTCCGCCCAGGCGGCAGACGTCGTGGCCGTGAAGGGCGGGCTTGATGGCGAGATAGAGCAGCTCGGCCGCAACCTCTCCGGCGGGCAGCGCCAGAGGCTCTCGATCGCCAGGACCCTCGCGCGTTCCCCCAAGGTGCTCGTGCTCGACGACGCCTCCTCGGCGCTCGACCTTGCCACCGACGCCGCGCTGCGCCATGCGCTCGCGCGCGACTTCTCGAGTGCCACGCAGGTGGTCATCTCCCAGCGTGTGAGCGCCATCCGCGACTGCGACCTCATCCTCGTGCTTGACGAGGGCAAGCTCGTGGGCATGGGCACTCACGGCCAGCTCCAAGAGACCTGCGAGGTGTATCGCGAGATCTGCGACTCCCAGCTCGAGCGAGAGGGGGCGGTCGCATGAACAAGAGGCTAGGCGACGGCACCGTATCCAGAACCCTTGCCTACCTGCGCCCCCATGGGCCTGCGCTCGCGCTCTCCTTTGCCTTGGCCGTGGCGGTGGTCATCACCACGCTGCTCGTGCCTGTGTACTCGGGAGACGCCGTGGACTGCGCGCTGGCGGCCGGCTCGGTGGACTTTGCGGGCCTCGTGCGCTCGCTCACGGCGCTCGCCCTGGCCGTCTGCGGCACGAGCGTCTCGCAGTGGGCGCTCAACGCCGTGACCAACCGCATCGCCATGTCGGTGGTCTTTGACATGCGCACCCAGGCCTTCGACAAGATCCAGCGCCTGCCGCTCGCCTATATCGACTCGCATTCGCACGGCGAGGTCGTGAACCGCGTGGTCACCGACATCGACCAGTTCTCCAACGGCCTCGTGATGACCTTCCAGCAGTTCTTCACGGGCGTCTTCACCATCGTGCTCACGCTCATCTTCATGTTCAGGCTGAACCCCGTCGTGACGCTCGTGGTGGTGGTGCTCACGCCCGTCTCCATGCTGCTGGCCAAGTTCATCGCCGGGCGCGGCTACGCCTACTTCAAGCGCCAGAGCGAGTGCCGCGCGGCCCTTACGGGTGCCGTGGACGAGTACGTGGGCGGCAAGGCGGTCGTGGAGGCGTTCGACGCCCAGCGGCTCGCCTGCAGCCGCTTTGCGGGCCTGGACGCCGAGCTTTCCGACGCAAGCTTCCACGCCGTCTTCTTCTCCTCGCTCGTGAACCCCACCACGAGGTTCGTGAACGCCCTCGTCTACGCCGGCGTGGGCATCTTCGGCGCATTCGCCGCCATCGCGGGCTCGCTCACGGTGGGCGGCCTCACGGCCTTCCTCAGCTACGCCAACCAGTACATGAAGCCGTTCAACGACATCTCGGAGGTCGTAACGGAGTTGCAGAATTCCTTCGCCTGCGCGGCGCGTCTCTTTGAGCTGCTGGACGAGACCGAGGTCCTGGCGGACGTGGAAGGCGCCTTTGAGCTCACCGACGTGCGCGGCGAGGTGGACATCGAGCACGTGGACTTCTCCTACGTTGAGGACAAGCCGCTCATCGAGGACTTCACCTTGCACGTGAAGCCCGGCATGCGCGTGGCCATCGTGGGTCCCACGGGCTGCGGCAAGACCACGATGATCAACCTGCTCATGCGCTTCTACGACGTCAAGAGCGGCTCCATCTCGGTTGACGGGCACGACATCAGGAGCGTCACCCGCAAGAGCCTGCGCGGAAGCTTTGGCATGGTCTTGCAGGAGACCTGGGTGAAGAGCGCCACCGTGTACGAGAACCTCAGCCTGGGCAAGCCCGGCGCCTCCATGGACGAGGTGCGCGCCGCGGCGAAGGCGGCCTTTGCCGACGAGTTCATCATGAGGCTGCCCCATGGCTACGAGACCAAGCTCGGCGGCGAGCAGTCCTCCATCAGCGCGGGCCAGCGCCAGCTGCTCTGCATCGCGCGCGCCATGCTCGCCGGCACTCCCATGCTCATCTTGGACGAGGCCACGAGCAACATCGACACGCGCACCGAGGCCAAGGTGCAGCAGGCCTTCGAGCGCCTCATGGAGGGTCGCACGAGCTTTGTGGTGGCCCACCGCCTCTCCACCGTGCGCAGCGCCGATGCCATCGTGGCGATGAAGGACGGCCACATCGTGGAGGTTGGCACCCACGTCGAGCTCCTTGCGCGCGGCGGGTTCTACGCAGGGCTCTACCAGAGCCAGTTCAGTTAGGGTTTACAGCCCGAGGGTCTCGCTGAGCTCAAGCCACTCCATCTCGAGCTCCTCGAGGGCATCCTTGGCGGCGTTCACGTCGGCCTGGGCCTTCTCGAGGGCCACGTAGTCGGTTGGGTCGACCTCTCCCATGGCCTGTTCGAGCGCCTCGATGCGCCCGCGCTGGGTCTCCATCTTGCGCTCCACGCTGGCGAGCTGCTTCTTGAGCTTCCATTCCTCGGAGCTGGAAAGGCCGCTGGCGCTCGCGGGGGCCTCTGCCTTGGGCTGGGACGTGCCGCCCTGCGAGACGGGGGCCTTGGGGGCCGGGCCGTGGCCCGCGGTGGAGCCGTCGCCATGGGTGTCGCCAATAAGGCGCAGATACTCGTCCACCCCGCCCGGGCAGTGGCGCAGCCTGCCGCCGACCAGGGCGAACTGGTCGTCGGTGACGCGCTCCATGAGGTAGCGGTCGTGCGTGACGAGCAGCAGGGTGCCCGGCCAGGTGTCGAGCATGTCCTCCATCACGGCGAGCATGTCGGTGTCCAGGTCGTTGCCCGGCTCGTCCAGGATGAGCACGTTGGGCTCGTCCAGCAGCACGCACATGAGGGCGAGGCGCCTGGCCTGGCCGCCGCTGAGGTCGCAAATCGGTGTGTCGAGCTCGCGCTTGTCAAAGCCCAGGCTCTCGAGCAGCTTGGTGGGCGTGTATTCCTTGTCGCCGATGACGTAGCTCTTCTTGTAGGTGCCGAGCAGCTCGCGCACGCGCCAGTCCTGCTTGTCGTCCAGCATGTCGATGTGCTGCGAGAGGATGCCGAGCTTCACCGACTTGCCCATCTTGGCGCGGCCCGCCGTGGGCGCGAGCTTGCCGTCGAGCAGGCGCAGCAGCGTCGTCTTGCCGGCGCCGTTCTCGCCCAGGATGCCGTAACGGTCTCCGGGGCCGATGAGCCAGTCTACGTGGTCGATGACGGTGCGGCCCTCGTAGGCCACGGTGGCGCCCTTGAGCTCAAAGACCTGCTTGCCCAGGCGGCTCACGGCGAGGCGCTTGAGCTCAAGCGGGTTTCTCAGGGGAGGTTCGTCTGCGATGAGGGCGCGTGCCGCCTCGATGCGAAACTTGGGCTTGCTCGAGCGAGCCTGGGCACCACGCGAGAGCCAGGCGAGCTCCTTGCGCAGGATGTTCTGGCGGCGCTCCTCGCTCGCAGCTGCCTGGCGCTCGCGCTCGGCGCGCTGCTGGATGTAGGCCGAGTAGCCGCCCTCGAAGGGCTCCACCTGGCCGTCGTGGACCTCCCACATGCTCTCGCAGACATCGTCCAAGAACCAACGGTCGTGCGTGATGACGAGCATGGCGCCGCTGCCGCGCTGCCAGCGCTGGCGCAGGTGGCTCGCGAGCCAGGTGATGGCGCCCATGTCGAGGTGGTTCGTGGGCTCGTCGAGCAAAAGGACGTCGTAGGTGCCGATGAGCAGGCGCGTGAGGTCCACGCGGCGGCGCTGGCCGCCGGAGAGGGTGCCCACCTGGGCGTCCCAGTCGACGTCGCCGATGAGCTCGGCGATGATGCGGCGCGTCTGGGGGTTCGAGGCCCACTCGTACTCGGGCATGTCGCCCACCACGGCGCGGCTCACCGGGTCGGTGTCCACAAGCTCGTCCGACTGGCCGAGCATGCCCACGGTGATGCCGCCGCGCCAGGTGACCGCGCCCTGCTCGGGCTCGAACACGTGACCTATGAGCTGCAGCAACGTGGACTTTCCGTCGCCGTTCTTGCCGACGATGCCGATGCGGTCCCCTTCGTTGACGCCGATGGTCACGTCGCCAAGGACGCTCTTGCCCGGCCACTCGTGGCCGAGGTGCTCACAACCTATAAGAATTCCCACTGCTGCCTACCAGATCTCTTCTGCCTCGCTGGGGCTGTGGTGCGGCTCGTCGAGCCGGGTGGACTCGGTGCCGAGCATCGTCACGAGCCGTTCGATGATGGCCTCTGCCACCTCGGACTTTGCCATGAGGGGCAGCTCCTCCTCGTACTGGTTGCCCACCAGGGTCACGAGGTCCGTGTCTGCGCCGAAGGTGGAGTCCGCGCGGCTGACGTCGTTTGCCACGATGAGGTCGCAGCCCTTGCGCTCGAGCTTGGCGCGGGCGTTCTCGATGACGTCGTTGGTCTCGGCGGCAAAGCCGATGACCTTGCGCGCTCCCCTGCCGGCCGAGATGGTGGCGAGGATGTCCTCGTTCTCCACGAGCTCAAGGCTGCTCAGGCGCTCCGCGGCCTTCTTGAGCTTGTGGTCTGAGCTCTTGGCCGGGCGGTAGTCGCTCACGGCCGCGGCGAGGATGGCGGCGTCCGCGTCCTCGAAGGCCTTCTGCGTGGCGGCGAGCATCTCGGAGGCCGTGGTGACGCTCACGAGCGTAACGCCGGTGGGCTTGGGCTGGCTCACGGGGCCGGAGACGAGCGTGACCTCGGCGCCATGGGCCGCGGCGGCCTCGGCCAGGGCATAGCCCATCTTGCCCGAGGAGGCGTTGGAGAGGTAGCGCACCGGGTCGATGGGCTCGTGCGTGGGGCCGGCCGTGATGACGACCC
This sequence comes from uncultured Bacteroidales bacterium, assembly GCA_963636635.1. Taxonomy (GTDB): domain Bacteria; phylum Actinomycetota; class Coriobacteriia; order Coriobacteriales; family Atopobiaceae; genus Parolsenella. Next base: position 2,755 of record CAVHKV010000018.1, on the reverse strand, counting down.
TCTTGCCGGCGAGGCTGCCATGGGCGCGAACGCGGGCAAGGGCGGCAGAGACGATGACGTCAACGGCCTCGAGCTTCCCGGCGCCCACGTCACCGCAGGCCAAGCGACCCGTGGCGGGGCCTACGAACTGCACGCCGCGCTCGGCGAGCGTCTGCACGTTTGCCTGGGTGGCGGCGTTCTGCCACATGTGCACGTTCATGGCCGGCGCCACGACGACGGGGCAGCTGCAGGCGAGCAGCGTGGTGCTCACGGCGTCGTCTGCGATGCCGGCGGCCATCTTGGCGATGACGTTTGCCGTGGCCGGGCACACGAGCGCGAGGTCTGCCCACTCGGAAAGCTCGATGTGCGGGATGGGTGTCTGGCCGTCACCAAAGATGGAGAGGGTGACGTGGTGGCCGGAGAGGGCCTCGAAGGTGGTGGGGCCCACGAGCTTGGTGGCGTTCGCGCTCATGCAGACGCGGACGTCGCAGCCGCCCTTCTGCAGGCCGCGCAAGACCTCGCAGGCCTTGTAGGCGGCGATGCCGCCGGTGACGAAAAGGGCGACCCTAGGTGCCGTACGCTCGCCTTCCATGCTAGTCTTCCTGCGAAATCACGAGCATGCGCTTGCAGTATGGGCAGGTGGTGATCTGCGCGCCCGAGCGCCTGATGTCGGTGAAGGAGCTGGGCTGCAGGGCCACGCGGCACACGGAGGGGCGGTTGCCCACGAGCGTCTCCACGGCGATGCCGCCAAAGCGCCCCTTGGCAGCCTCGTAGGCCTTGAGGTTGGCGGCGCTTATCTGGGAGAGGACGTCGCTGCGCTCGGCGGCGAGCTTCTCCACGTCGGCCTTGATGGTGTCCATGTCGGCCTTGAAGGAATCGGTCTGGGCCTGCTCCTCGGCGGCAATCTTGCTCGCCAGGGCACGGGCGTTCTTCTCGGCCTTCTCCACGGTCTCGAGCTTCTCGAGGTAGCGGTCGGTGTCAAAGCCGACCTTCTCGAGCTTCTTGGCGAGCATGGAAAGGGCGGCCTCGAAGTTCTGGGCGTCGTGGTAGGTGCCGTTGGCAACGGCCGTCTGGACCTCGGTCACCTTGGACTCGAGGAAGTCCTTCTGGCTCTGGAGCTCGTTGAGCTCGATCTCGACGTCCTTGCGCTGGCCCACGATCTTGGTGAGCTCGCCGGCGACCTTCTTGGCGGCGGCCCGTGCCGCCTGCACCTTTGCTCGCTGGGGAAGCTCGGAGGCAACCTTCTTGGACCTCATGAGTTCCAGGTCGATCTCCTGAAGCCTTAGCAGCGCGGTCTGTTCTGACATGGCAGTCACTCCTCCGTGTCCCACGCGTGCCAGCGCAGGCCTTCGTCCAAGACGGTTATTCGTGTATCAGGCGCAATGCGGGCAAGCGTCTGGGCCAAAAGCCCCGCATAGGCAAGCTCGGATGCGTCGTGCCCCAAGAGTATAGCCGCAACGCCGGCGCTGTTGAGCTCCAAGAGGCGATGGTAGCCGGCCTCCCCCGTAATCACGCAATCGACGCCGGCGGCGATCGCCTCGCTCGCAAACGAGCCTCCGGAACCGGAGACCATGACGCAGGAGTTCACGGGCCTGCTCTCGTCTCCCCAGACGGTGGGCTTGCAGCCAAAGGAGCGGGCGCCGCGGGCCGCGAGCTCGCCAAGGGTGAGGCCGCCTGCCTGCATCATGGCGCCGTAGCCCTCGGCCCCGTCGAGCGTGCCGGCAAGCTCAAGGCCGAGCTTGCCGGAGCAGAGCTCGAGGGCGGGCTGCGAGCGGTCGAGGTTGGTGTGCATGGCGACAAGCGAGACGCCGAGGCGCGCGGCCTCGTAGGCGTTCGCGCCGCCGATGGAGCTCGTGGCGACTTCCGGCGTCATCGGGAACGGGGCCTCGAGGAAGGCCGGGTGGTGCGTCACGAGCACGTTGCAGCCAAGTTCGGCGGCTGCGCAGATGCTCTCAGGCGTTGGGTCGAGCGCGCAGGCTATGCCCGCTATCTCGGCGTTTGGGTCTCCGACGGAAAGTCCCGGCCTGTCCCAGCTCTCAGCGAGCTCACGGGGAAACTCCGAGAACAGCGCGGCAACGATCTCGCTAACCTTCAACCTCAACCCATCCTTCATGCATGCATATTTCAGTTATGAACACTAACCCTAAAGCTTAGCTTGAGTGTTTGGAGACAAGCCCCAGCAGTGCGTCGCAGAAGGCGTCAAGGTCATCCGCGCTCATGCGCTCGTCAAAGCTGACGCGCAGCGACCCCAGAGCCTCGTCGCGGGCGATGCCCATGGCGGAGAGCACGTGGCTCGGGTCGAGCGAACCAGACGAGCAGGCAGAGCCCGCGCTCACCTCAAAGCCGAGGTTGTCCATCTGCAAGACGAGCGACTCGGAGTCCATGGAGGGCACCATGATGCTCACCATGCCAGGCAGGCGCGTGTCGTTTACATGGGCCACCGTGGTGGGGATGATGCCCGTGCCGGGGGCGCAGAGGCGCTCGTAGACGTGGTTGGCAAGCTCTGCCACCTGGGGACGAACCTCGCCCATCTGCGCGCAGACGAGCTTGGCGGCCGCGGCAAAGGCAACGGCTCCGGCCACGTCTTGCGTGCCGGGGCGACGTCCCGCCTCCTGTCCCCCGCCCAGGCTCTGGGCCTCGAAGGGGCAGCGGGTACGCATGGCAAGGGCGCCCGTGCCCACCGGGCCGCCGATCTTGTGGGCGGCCAAGCTCACGGCGTCGGCGCCCTCGCACGCGAGTGGGATGCGGCCGAAGGCTTGCACGGCATCTACGTGGA
>CAVHKV010000017.1:3504-13664 GCA_963636635.1 uncultured Bacteroidales bacterium | reverse complement strand
TGCAGGAGATGGACTACCTCAAGACCGGCATCGGCCTGCGCGGCTTTGGCCAGCGCGACCCGCTCGTGGAGTACAAGCAGGAGGCCTACGCCGCCTTCAGCACGCTCGTCGACACCATGTACGAAGACTTCCTGCGCACGATGCTGCACATCCGCCGCAACACCGCGCCGGCGGCCAACTCCCAGATGAACGCCCCCTCCGCGCTTGAGGGTGCCCGCTACTCCGGCCCCGCCGAGGTTGACGGCGAGTCCGGCGCCCGCGCCTCGGTCTTTGCCCAGGCCCGTGCCAAGCAGCCCGTGCCCGCCGCCCGCGCCGAGCGCCGCGACGCCGCCGCGCCCTCGCCCAAGGCGTCCGAGGCCAAGCCGCACACCTACCGCAAGGCCGAGGACCCCGACCCCTACGTGGGCGTGGGCCGCAACGAGCCGTGCCCCTGCGGCAGCGGCAAGAAGTTCAAGAACTGCCACGGCAAGAACCGCTAGGGGAAGCTGAACGTGGCAGACATCACGAACGAGCGTCTCGACGCCCTGGCCGCGCGTCTGGCCGAGGTGGAGGGCTACCTGCACATCGAGGAGAGCCGCGGCACCGTTGCCGAGCTTGAGCGCCAGAGCGCCGAGCCGGGCTTTTGGGACGACGCCAACGCCGCCCGCGAGACCATGGCCCGCCTTGCCCGCGCCAAGGAGGACGTAGCCGGCATCGACGCCGCCCACGCCAAGCTCGAGGACGCCCGCGCGGCCTTTGAGCTGGGCAGCGAGATGGAGGACGAGGACCTGCTCGCCGAGTGCGAGTCCGGGACCGACGAGCTTGAGCGCCAGCTTTCCGAGTTGGAGCTCTCGAGCTGGTTTACCGGCGAGTTTGACGCGGGTGACGCCATCGTCAACATCACGCCGGGCCAGGGCGGCCTTGAGGCGCAGGACTGGTGTGACATGCTCTTCCGCATGTACCTGCGCTATTGCGACCGCCGCGACTGGAAGGTCACCGTCAATGACGCGCCGGCGGCCGAGCAGATCGGCATCGACCGCGCCACCATCACCGTCTCGGGCAAGAACGCCTACGGCATGCTGCGCGCCGAGCAGGGCGTGCACCGCCTCGTGCGCATTTCGCCCACCGACGCCAAGAAGCGCCGCCAGACCACCTTTGCCGGCGTTGAGGTGCTGCCCGTGCTGCCCGATGACATCGAGGTCGAGATTGACCCCGGCGACGTCCGCGTGGACGTCTACCACGCGAGCGGCCCCGGCGGCCAGGGCGTGAACACCACCGACTCCGCCGTGCGCGTGACGCACCTGCCTACCGGCATCGTGGTGACCTGCCAGAACGAGCGCAGCCAGATCCAGAACAAGGCCACGTGCATGAGCATCCTGCGCTCCAAGCTCTACGAGCTGGAGCTGCAGAAGCGCGCCGAGGCCCTCGACGAGCTGCGCGGACCCAAGGCCGAGATTGGCTTTGGCAACCAAATCCGCAGCTACGTGCTCTATCCCTACCAGATGGTGAAGGACCTGCGCACGGGATGCGAGACCGGCAACGTCGACTCGGTGCTCTCAGACGGCGACCTCGACCCCTTCGTGGTGGCCTACCACCGTTGGGTGGTCGGCGGCCGTGAGCCCGTAGCCACGAGCGACGAGGAGTAAGCTCCTACAGTAGAGCGTCGCTGGCTTTGCCGGCGCCGTCGAGGGTGGGTTCGGCGCGGACGATGCTGCCGACGCCGTTGGCGAGCAACGACGAGACCTGCTCGCCGGTGGCGCCCGTGTCGGTGATGAGCACGTCCACGTCGTCCACCGTGCCAAAGGGGAAGCTGCTCGCAAGGCCCAGCTTTGAGGAGTCCGCGACGATGAAGCACTGCTCAGAGCGTTCGAGCATGAGGGCGTTCACCGCGGGCTCGGGCGCCGTGGCAGAGGTGAGCCCGCTGGCAACCGAGATGCCCGTGCAGCCCAGGAAGCACTTCTTGGCGTTGACGCCGCGCACGCTGCTCATGGCCAGCTCGCCCACCATCGAGGCCTTGGGCGGGCGAATCTCGCCGCCGGTGAGCAGGATTGAGACGTTCGAGTGCTCGCCGATGAGCAGCACCTTGCAGTTGTTGGTCACCACCGTGACGTCGCTCGCCGTGATGTAGTCGATGATGTTCAGGGCCGTTGAGCTGCCGTTGATGAAGATGCAGTCGCCGTCCTTGATGTAGCGCGCCGCCTCGCGGGCGATGGCGCGGTTGGCCCGGATGCGCGAGGAGCCGCTGGGGCGCCCCAGGGGGTTGAGCAGCGTGGCCGAGCCGTGCTGGCGCGAGAGCACGTGGCGAGACTCCAGCCAGTCCAGGTCGCGCCTGATGGTGAGGGCCGAGACCTCAAACTTCTCGGCAAGGTCCGAGACGCTTACCTGCCCCTCGCGCTCGAGGATGGCCATGATCGAGTCACGCCTTGCGGCAACGTATGCGTCGCTTCTGCGCATGCTTACATCCCCTTTACGAACGATTGAACAGGTTGCCATGTTACACGTTTCAAATTCGAACCAACTGGGGGAGAGTTTACGACACTTCGCTCATAAAAGCCTCTGTTAAAGCGCGTAAAAACGGCAAGTGGAAACAGTATTTATGAAAACGAATCTAAGCCCCTAGATTACGCACGAACAACCAAATAAACGAGTTCATTTCGGCCTAAAAGCCCAGAGAATGACCGTTTGACCAAATACCGTTTACCGCCGTAACCGCTACGTTGACACCTAATTCAACGGCGTTCGGCGATACGAACGGACGGCCTTCCCAATCGTGTTGGTCTTGCGGCGGAATTGTGAAAAACTCGTCAACGTAACGTTCGTATAAGCATGCCTAGGCATGTGAAAGCTGGCCCCGGGGCGGGGCAAGCGAACGCGTGAGAGAAACGGGTGAAGTAATGCTCAGCGATCTTTTGAACGAGAACCTGGTTCAGCTCAACGTCGAGGCCTCCGACTGGAAGGACGCCATCTACAAGGCCACCCAGCCGATGGTCGATGGCGGGCTCGTCACCGAGGGCTACGTCGCCGACATCATCAAGGGCAAGGAGGAGCTTGGCCCCTACTTCGTGCTCACCGAGCACGTGGCGCTGCCGCACGCTCGTCCTGAGTGCGGTGCGCTCCAGAGCGCCATCGGCATCGTGACCCTTGCCGAGCCGGTCGAGTTTGGCTCCGAGGCCAACGACCCGGTGAAGTACCTGTTCCCGCTGGCCGCCAAGGACAGCGACGCCCACCTGAGCGCGCTGCAGTCCCTCGTGGAGCTCCTCTCCGACCCGGACTTCTTCGCCCAGCTCGATTCTGCTGCTACGCCTAAGGACGTCGTGGACATGGTCCACGCTAAAGAAGGGAAGTAAAAAATGGCTAACTATCGCGCTCTCGTCTGCTGCCGCGCCGGCATGGGCTCTTCCATGATGCTCAAGATCAAGTGCGACCAGGTCATCAAGGAGAAGGGTCTGCCCATCGAGACCGAGCACGGCAACCTCGACTCCATCAACGGCTTCAGCGGTGACCTCGTCATCACCATGAGCGACCTCACCGAGGAGCTCTCCGCCGATTCCCGCGTTCCCTCCGCTGTTGGCATCACCAACATCGTGAACAAGGGCGAGATTGCCGAGAAGCTCACCGCTTGGGTCGCGGAGCACGCCGAGTAGCTCAGCTACCTGGGGTTTTATCCCCAAACAACATCAGTTTTGGCTTACACGGACGGTGGCCGCACACCGCCCGCTAGGTAGTTCTATCCAAATCAGCTGAGAGGAAATCAACATGCTTGATGCCATTCTCGCCCAGCTCAGGGACACGTCGGTGATCATGGGCATCATCGCCCTCGTGGGCCTGCTGCTGCAGAAGAAGTCCGCCGTGGACGTCTTCTCCGGCACCGTGAAGACCATGATCGGCTTCATGGTGTTCAACATCGGCTCTAACGCCATGAGCTCCTACGTCACGATCTTCTCCGACATGTTCACCCGCGCCTTCCAGGTGAACGGCGTCGTGACCCAGGTTGAGGTCGCCACCTCGCTGGCCCTCAACACCTATGGCACCGAGGTCGCCGCCGTCATGGTTCTCGGCTTCGTGATGAACCTGGTCTTCGCCAAGTTCACCCCGTTCAAGGCCGTCTTCCTGACCGGTCAGCACTTCCTGTACTTCGCCTGCGTCCTCGCGCTCGTCTTCATCGCGCTCGGCGCCCCGTTCGTCGTCACCGCCATCGCCGGCGGCGTGGTCCTGGGCTTCTGCGGCGCCGCCCTGCCGACGCTGTGCCAGCCCTTCGTCAACAAGCTCGTTGGCGACGACTCCATCGCCATTGGGCACTTCAACTGCATCGGCTACGCCTTCGCCGGCTACTGCGGAAAGCTCTTCGCCAAGAAGGGTGACGCCGAGGCCTCCGAGGAGAGCGAGAAGCAGCTCCCCGAGTTCTTCAAGCTCTTCAAGGACTTCGTGTTCTCCGTGGCCCTGTTCATGATCGTGCTGTTCTACATCGTCACGATCGCCTGCCTGGTCACCGGCCACTTCAATGACGAGCTCGCCTCCGGCAAGCCCTTCACCTCCTACTTCGGCAACGACGTGTGGTGGATCTGGCCCTTCCTGGCCGGCCTCCAGTTCGCCGCTGGCATGTCCGTCCTGATCTACGGCGTGCGTCAGTTCATCGCCGCCATCACCGAGGCCTTCGTCGGCATCTCCGAGAGGCTCATCCCCGACGCCCGCCCGGCCGTTGACTGCCCCGCCATCTTCCCGTTCGCCCCGAACGCCGTCATCATCGGCTTCATCGGCTCCTTCCTCGGCGGCCTCGTGGCCATGGCCTTCATGGTCGCCCTTGGCTCCCCGACCATCATGATCCCGGCTGCCGGCATCTGCTTCTTCTCCGGCGGCACCTGCGGCGTCTGCGGTTACGCCTACGGTGGCTGGAAGGGCGCCCTGCTCGGCTCCTTCCTGGTCGGCATCTTCCTGTGCGCTGGCCCGCTGGTCCTGTACCCGGCCTTCGCCAACCTCGGAATCGCCGAGGCCTCGTTCCCGAACGTCGACTACAACATCATCGGCTCCATCATCTACGGCATCGGCAGCATCTTTGCCTAAGCTAGGTAGCATGAGCTAGAGCTTTGGGGGCGTCTGCGCAAGGGCGCGGGCGCCCCTTCTTTTCCACCTTCGCAAGGAGATCAGATGGCGAACGACATCGAGGCCAAGGCCGCCACGACAGACGATGCGGAGCTTTGCATCGAGGAGGACCGCACGCGGCTCCTCACGCAGAGCGTGCTGTCGCTGCTGCTTGTCTTCGCCATCCTCTTTGCGGGAGTGGTCGCCTTTGGCGCGGCGAGCTACACGGGCATGATCGCCCTGCTGCTGATCTTCATCGCGGCACTCACCGCGGTGTGGTTCGTCTCCAAGCGCATGGGCACCATGTTCGCGCGCTGGTCCAAGAAGACGCCCGTTTGCTCCTTTGGCCACGACGCCCTCGCCATCTATGTGAAGGCTGATGTGGACAAGGCGCAGGTGGTTGCCTACAAGGACATCAAGAGCTACGCCTGCGTGCGCCAGGGCAACGCGATCCGCCTGCTTTTGTGGGGCAACTGGGTGAGCCACCCGAGCGGCTACCAGTATGTGGGCATCAATCGGCCCTTCATGGCCAACACCCTCGACGACCTTGAGGGGCAGATTGACGCCTGCATGAAGAAGCACCACGTCAAGCGCCATAAGTAGGTTCTCGGGGCCTACGGGCGCGGGCGGGCGCAAGGCGCGTAGCCGGCAGGCGAGTGGGCCGGCGGGCGTGTGGGCCGGCGGCGCGGACAAGCGTGCGGGCGCGCGAGACCGCAACACGACCGCGCCGGCTGTCGCGCCGACGCGCGAGCAAGACGAAGCGCCTGCGACCAGCCGCGGGCGCGGGCAAGACAAAGCGCCTGCGACCAGCCGCGGGCGCGGGCAAGACAAAGCACCTGCGACCAACCGCAGGCGCGTGCAAGTTAAAACACTGGGCTCAACCAACAAACGCGAGCTCAGCCAAGTGTTACAAGGGCGCCTCGGGCGCCAGGGATTTACGCAAGGAGGCCGCAATGGCAACGTTCAAGGGCGTCATCGTCCCGATGGTCACCCCGTTCAACCGCGACGGCGAGCAGTCCATCAACTACGAGGCTGGCGAGCAACTCGTCGAGAAGCTCATCGCCGGCGGCGTGAATGGCATCTTCACCTTTGGCTCCAACGGCGAGTTCCACGTGTGCTCCCCCGACGAGCGCATCGAGTTCTCCAAGTTCGTGATCGAGAAGGTCGCCGGCCGTGTTCCCGTCTACGTGGGCACCGGCGCCTGCTCCACCCGCGAGGCCGTTGAGATGTCCAAGCGCGCCGAGGCCATCGGCGCCGACGCGCTCAGCGTCATCAACCCGTACTTCATGGGCATCAACGCCGACCAGATGAAGACCTACTTCGCCACCGTGGCGCAGAGCGTCAACATCCCGGTCATGCTCTACAACATCCCCAAGGCCACCGGCATGAACATCCCCGCCTCCGTGGTGGCCGAGGTCGCCCAGATCGAGAACGTCCGCGGCATGAAGGACAGCTCCGGCGACATGGAGAACCTCAAGAGCTACATCGAGGCCGCCGAGGGCAAGAACGTCGACCTCATCGTGGGCTCCGACGGCAAGATCAGCGCCGCCCACGCCCTGGGCGCCTCCGGCACCATCGCCGGCACGGCCAACCTCATCACCGAGGTCGTTGTGAAGCTCTGGGCCGCCCTCGAGGCCGGCGACGCCGCCGAGGCCGAGCGCCTCCAGGCCGAGATCGAGCCCATCCGCGACATCCTGCACCTCGGCTCCACCCCGCAGACCCTCAAGCGCTCGCTCGAGCTCGCCGGCATCCCCGTCGGCCCCGCCCGCTTCCCGGTCACCGAGGTTGCCGAGGGCGTGGACGAGCAGATCTTCGCCATGCTCGACCACTACGGCATCGCCCACGAGTAACCACCCGCTGCGGCCGCCCGCGTCCACAAGGGGGAGGACGCGGGCGGCAACTTCAATTTGAAAGGACTTGCCATGAAGATGCAGAAGGCCGCCATTACCCAGGCTCTGTATGACACCTGCGCGTTCGCCGTCGTGCGCGTTCCCACCGCCGAGCGCGGCATCGAGATTGCCGAGGGCCTCGTGCGCGGTGGCGTCCACGCCATGGAGATCAGCTACACCCTGCCCAACGCCGGCGAGGTCATCAGCGCCATCAAGGCCAAGTTCGGCGACGAGATGATCGTCGGTGCCGGCACCGTCATGGACGCCGCCACCGCGCGCATGGCCATCATCGCCGGCGCCCAGTTCATCGTGGCCAACTGCTACTCCGAGGGCGTCTCCGAGATCTGCAACCTCTACCAGATTCCCTACGCCCCCGGCTGCACCACGATGACCGAGGCCAACCACGCGCTGTCCACCGGCGCCGCCTTCATCAAGTGCTTCCCCATCTCCAACGTCTACGGCCCGAGCCTCATCGGCCTGTTCAAGACGCCCACGCCCTGGATGCCGCTCATGGCCTCCGGCGGCATCAACCTGGAGAACCTCCACGAGTGGATTGAGGGCGGCATCGACTGCGCCGGCATGGGCGGCCTGCTCACCAAGGGCTCCGCTGACGAGATCGCCGCCAACGCCGCCGCCGTCCGCAAGATCATCGACGACTGCCGTGCCTCGATGAAGTAGGGGCTTGGCCGCAAGAGGCGGCGTGACATAAGTAGGCGTTTGGCCGCAAGAGGCGCCGAGCCTTACGGGAGCGCCTCGAACCGAATGAGCTTTTCCTTCTCAGGAGCCCGCCGCGCGCGGGCTCCTTTCTTATGGCGAGGTGGCGGCTTGCCGTCGGCAAGTCGCCTATGCCAAGTGTCCTCAGATGACGTGCAATGCTGGCAGTGCGTGCGCATGGGGCATCGGCAGTCTGTTTTCGCCGGATGACGCCCGGCGGCTGCGGCGCTACAAACTCGTGGCCTTCGCGCATGTGTCTCGAAAATCGGCAAGGTGGAAGGTCACCGCCCCGGCATGATCGACGCCTTTCTTCAACCGTTCGGGAAATTTGCTAGATACAGCTACCAAAAATGCTAGATACACCTAGCAAAAATGATAGATACAGCTAGCAAAAATGGTAGCTACGGCTAGTAAAGGTGGCCGTTGCGGTTGACTTCATGGACGAGTACGCCGACGTCTTTGACGAGCTCTCCAAGTGAGCGGCCTGTAATAATTTTGGGTTGTTAAGCCTTTCACCTGCGGTTTTGCCGAAATTTTTTGGTTAATACCGCAACTTGTTGGCTCGTATGGGCTACACTTGCCGCTGACGTTCCTCTGGAAAAGCAACGTTACGAATTGTCGGTACACCATTAGACCAAAGGAGTCTCATGGAACAGAAGGAGCAGAAGGAGCTCGAGCTGCTGGCGACCAAGGTCCGCCGTGACGTCGTCGAGATGCTGCTGCACCGTGGCTACGGCCACCTGGGCGGCTCGCTCTCCATCGTCGAGCTCATGGCCGTTCTCTATGGCAAGCAGCTCAAGCACGACCCCAAGAACCCCAAGTGGGAAGACCGTGACCGCCTCGTGCTGTCCAAGGGCCACGCCGGCCCGGCCTGGTACTCCGTGCTCGCCGAGCGCGGCTTCTTCGACCGTGACATGCTGTTCACCTTGAACGACGGCGGCACCAACCTGCCGAGCCACCCCGACCGTCTGAAGACCCCGGGCGTCGACATGACGACCGGCTCCCTCGGCCAGGGCTGCTCCACCGCCGCCGGCATCGCCACCGCCCTCGCCAAGAAGGGCTCCGACGCCTACACCTACCTCGTGGTGGGCGACGGCGAGCTCAACGAGGGCCAGTGCTGGGAGGCCTTCCAGTACATCGCCAACTACAAGATGGACAACCTCATCGTCTTCATCGACGACAACAAGCGCCAGCTTGACGGTTGGACCAAGGACATCATGAACCCGTTCGACCTCGCCGAGAAGATGCGCGCCTTCGGCTTCTACACCCAGAAGGTCAACGGCCAGGACGTCGTCGCCGTGGACGCCGCCATCACCGAGGCCAAGCAGCACAAGGGCGAGGCCCTCTGCATCGTGCTCGACACCGTCAAGGGCGCCGGCGTGAAGTACTTCGAGGACATGGTCTCCAACCACGCCCCCAAGTTCACCGCCGAGGCTGACAAGCAGGCCGCGCAGGACGCCGTCGATAGCCTCAACGCCAAGATCGCCGAGCTCGAGGGGGAGGTCGCCTAATGTTCAAGCTCACTGATGACCGCAACGCCACCGGCGCTGACCTCCGTAACGTCGTTATGGAGACCCTCCAGAAGCTCATTGCCGAGAACGACAAGATCGTCATGCTCGAGGCCGACCTCGGCGGCGCCAGCAACTCGCTGAAGATCAAGGCTTCCAACCCGGACAACTTCATCGAGTGCGGTATTTCCGAGGCCAACATGATGGGCGTCGCCGCCGGCATGTCCTCCGAGGGCTTCGTTCCCTTCGTGCACACCTTCGCGCCGTTCGTCGCCCGCCGCGCCTTTGACCAGATCTACCTCTCTGGCGCCTACGCGCACAACACCATCAACATCTACGGCTCCGACCCGGGCTTCTCCGTCGCCGCCAACGGTGGCACTCACACGTCCTTCGACGACGTCGCCATCATGCGCACCATCCCGAACGCCCGCGTCTTTGACGCCGCCGATGCCACCCAGATGGCCTGGATTGTTCGCGAGTGCGCTGGCCTGCCCGGCATCAACTACTTCCGTGGCGACCGCAAGGCCATCCGCAACGTCTACACCGAGGACTCCACCTTCGAGCTCGGCAAGGGCAACGTGCTGCGCGAGGGCTCCGACGTGCTGATCGTCTCCGCCGGCCGCCTGGTCTCCGACGCGCTCGACGCTGCCGAGAACCTCGCCAAGGAGGGCATCTCCGCCGAGGTCATCGACATGTTCTGCATCAAGCCGCTCGACGAGGAGCTCCTGCTCTCCGAGGCCAAGGGCAAGAAGGCCGTCGTGACCTTCGAGAACCACGGCGTCATCGGTGGCCTGGGCGACGCCGTCGCCTCCGTGCTCGCCGAGAACGGCGTTGCCGTGCCGTTCAAGCGCCACGGCCTGGTCGAGAGCTTTGGCCAGGTGGGCACCGCCGACTTCCTCCAGAAGGAGTTCAAGCTCACCGCCGCCGACCTCGAACAGACCGTCAAGGGTCTGCTCGCCTAGGGTTTAGTCACATAGCTTTGCCAAGGGCG
>CAVHKV010000017.1:0-3064 GCA_963636635.1 uncultured Bacteroidales bacterium | reverse complement strand
CGCAGTTGAGGCCGAGCAGGCCGATGCGCTCGGGCATGAGGTGGCGCGAGTTCTCAAGCGCCTGGTAGACGCGGGCGAGGCCCCACTGGTTCTGTGCGAACACGAGGGTGCGGTGCGCCGGCGAGATAGTGTACTTGAGGCGCTGGTAGAGCTCGGAGACCGTCGGCGTCTCGTGGTCGATCTCGATCTCCTCAAAGTCGAGCTTGTGGGCCGAAAGCGCGTCGCTGAAGGCGCTCATGCGCTCGATGCGGGTGCGCAGCTGCGCCTTGCCGCTGCTGGGGGCGGCCACGCTCACGAAGCGGTCGTAGCCGCGCTCGATACAGGTCTGGATGGCGTTGTAGACGCCGTCGTAGAAGTTTGCCTTGACCCAAGTTGCCTGGTGGTCAAAGGTGTCGCAGTCAAAGAAGACGACGGGCCTGCCGGCGCGGCGGATGCGGTCGTGCACGGCCTTGAAGTTGGAGGTGGGCTGGATGATGAAGCCGTCCACGCCCAGTGAGAGGAGCTTCTCGACGCAGGCCTGCTCGTTGTCGCGATCGAAGGCGGTGCCGCAGACGACGGTCTGGAAACCCGCCTCGCGCGCCACGCTCTCCACGCCGCCCTGGATCTGTCCCGCCCACAGGTTGGTGTTGTCGAGCATCACGAGGCCGATGACATGGGTGGGCTTGCCGGAAAGGGCCTGGGCCTGCGCGTTGGGCACGTAGCCCGTCTCGCGGATGGCGTCGGCGATGCGCTGCTGCGTGGGTTTTCCGAGCTTCTCGAGCTTGCCGTTGAGGTAATAGGAGACCGATGCGGTGGAGGTTTCTGCGAGCTTGGCGACGTCTACGATCGTGACCCTGCCGGACATGCGCTCTCCTTCCGGGGCGCCAAAAACGCTGGCGGAATAATTCAAATACTTCTTGACGTGCGCCCCATGTGATGATTCAAGAGTATACGCGTTTGGTTAATCGCGTAACAGAGAAACAAATTGCGTACGTTACCAGCCCGTTTGCCGACTGGGGGTAGTAAATGACCCCTAATGCATGTACGTTTACGTTGCGGCCGAAAGGCTCGTATGCTTATAGCCGCGGCCCGGCTGCGACCTGCCAAGGGGGGAAGGTTCCAGCCGGGCCGACGCGCCATCGGCATCCGTCCCGTAGCGCCGCATCCGCATGCAAACAAAGCCGTGTTGAAATGGGAGGATCTGCATGAAGTTCTTTATCGACACCGCCGACCTTGACGAGATTCGTGAGGCAGAGAGCTGGGGCATCCTGGCCGGCGTCACCACGAACCCGACCCTGTACGCCCGCACGGGCGGCAAGCTCGCCGACTTTGAGAACCACATGGCCAAGATCTGCGAGATTTGCAAGGACATCCCCGTCTCCGCCGAGTCCACGGCCGAGACCACCGAGGAGATGATCGCCGAGGGCCGTCGCCTGGCCGCCATCGCCCCCAACATCGTCGTCAAGCTCCCCATCTGCGAGGCCTCCCTGCCCGCCACGCACGTGCTGGCCACCGAGGGCATCCGCGTCAACATGACGCTCATCTTCTCCGCCCCGCAGGCCCTGCTCGCCGCCTCCGCCGGCGCCCGCTACATCTCGCCGTTCGTCGGCCGCTTCGATGACATCGGAGAGGACGGCATCGAGCAGCTCGAGACCGTGGTCACCTGCGTGAAGAACTACGACTACGGCTACTGGGAGCAGGAGGACGGCCCCGAGATCATCACCGCCTCCGTGCGCACCCCCAACCACGTCACCCAGGCCGCCCTCATGGGCGCCGACATCGCCACGGTGCCGTTCGCCGCGCTCAAGAAGTGCGTGCACCACCCGCTCACCGACAAGGGCCTCGCGTCCTTCACGGCCGACTGGGAGAAGGTCAAGAACGCCTAGTCGTTCTCGCTGCATAGCCCGCCGTCGCCTATGACGGCCACGGGGCGCCCTGGGAAACCGGGGCGCCCCTTTGCGTTGAGTGGTTGGCGAGCAACAAATCCAAGGTGAATGGTGGCATGGATGCCTCATGCCACACCTGGTCACCTTGGGTTGCCACGCCGAGCGGACGAGCTTTGGCGCGTGGCCTCGTGCCGCCACGCGGCTCTCGTTCGGTATGTGGGCTGTGTGGTGCTTACCTCGCGTTTGGTATGATGTCGGGCGTATCTGCCTTCCTATCGCGCGAAAAAAGGAGCAATAAGTGGCTGACCACTTCCGCAGCAGCGAGGGACAGGACGGTATGGCCCAGGCCCAGCCAGAAGCCGTGCCGTACGAACAGCAGCCTGATGCCGCCTATGGCGCGCCGCAGGCGAGCCCTCTGCAGTATGACCCGGCCCCGGCCGAGGCAACTGCCTACCAACCCGTTCAAGACCAGGCGCCTGCCTATGACAGCCAGGTTGCCGCATACCAGGACCAGGCTGCCGCCTATCGCGAGCAGGCCGAGGCGTACCGCGAGCAGGCTTCTGCCTATCGCGAGCAGACCGCTGCCTACCAGCAGCCGGCCGAGCAGCCCGCCTACGAGGCCGCCCCGGCTCCCGAGCCCGCGCCCTACCAGGTGACGCCCGGTAGCCAGGCGAGCTTTGCCGCCCAGCAGGCCTACAGCGCCGCCTACGAGGCCCAGCCCGAGCCGTCGCAGGCCTACGAGCAGCCCGTCTACGAGGCCGCGCCCGCCCAGGTGGCCTACGAGCAGCCCGCGTATGAGCAGCCGGCCTACGAGCCCGTCCAGTACGAGGCCCCCGTGGCGCAGCCCGCCTACGAGGCGCCCGCCTACGAGCAGCCCGCTGCCCAGCCGGCCGCCTACAACGCCGGCGCCGCCGCGAGCTTCGCGGCCCAGAAGGCCTACGCCGTGGACCCGTCCGTGACGGCCAACACGCCCGCGGCCTCCCAGGTGCCCGACCCGCTGGCCGCCCCCTCGCAGCCCGCGGCTCCCGCCGCCCCCGAGCCCGCCCAGGCCGCCTACGCCGCCGAGGCCAGCTACGACCCCAGCGACGAGGCCGGCTTCACCACCACCTTCGCGCCCATCACCAAGGACACCAACACCGCCCAGGTCAACACCGGCGGCGTGCCCGTCATCTCGTTCCAGGGCGTCTCGGTGGTCGCCG
>CAVHKV010000016.1:0-9421 GCA_963636635.1 uncultured Bacteroidales bacterium | reverse complement strand
GCCGTGGCCTCGAGGAAGCGTCCCGTGCCGGCCGCGCATTTGTCGTTCATCACGAAGTTGAGCACGCCGCCGCGCTCGTCGAGGTGGATGACCTTGGAGTCCTGCCCGCCGATGTCGATGACGGTGCGCGCCTCGGGCGCGAGCGCGTGGGCGCCGCGGGCGTGGCAGGTGATCTCGGTGATGGCGCAGTCCATGCCGGCGATGGCGTCCCTGCCGTATCCGGTGGATACGCGCAGCGTGAGGTCGCCCTCGGCAAGCCCGGCCTGGGCAAGCACCTCGGCGATGGCGCGCTCGGCGCCGGCCGAGGCCTTGGCGCCGGTGGGCACGATGACGCTGGCCACGACCCGCCCCTCGCCGTTCACGATGACGGCGTCGGTTGAGGTGGAGCCTGAGTCAACGCCGAGCACGTAGACGGGGCCGTCTGCCTTGGTGTGGCCCGTCTTGCCTGCCTCGGCCAGGCCGGCCAAGGTCTCGTCAAAGGCGGCGAGGCGCGTCTTGAGCTGCCCCGCGCTCTGCTTTGTGCCGTCGGTCTCGATCTTGAGCATGGGAACCTCGCTCGTCCGTGCGGCCTCGAGGTACTCAAAGCCGTAGTAGTCGCAGAACTTCATGGTGTGGTAGATGACGCCGTGCTGGCCCGGCGCCGAGACGAGCCCCTTGCGCTCGCCGGCCTCGGCCATGCGCATGCAGGGCAGCTGGTTGAGCAGCGCGCCCGCGTACCAGCTAAGGAAGCGCTCGAGCTCGTCTCCAGGGGATGGGGCGCTTGGCGCGCCGGTTGTGGCTTGGAAGTTGTTTACGCCGTCTGCACAGGCTTCCATAGCTGCGGTTTGTTCGAGATTAGCGCTTGAGGCCGCGCCATCGGCGCGTGCTGGCTCCATTGCTGCCGTGCCGTTTTCCGCGAGCTTCTTCGCGTCGTCAGCCGCAACACGGCCATCATTCGTCAGCTCGTCCGCCTCGCATGCATGGCAGCCCGAGCTCGGGGCGCGCATAAGCGTGGGCGGCGGGCTCGGCACCTGCCTAAAGCCGGTGCAGGTGGCGTTCTCCACGTGCAGGTGGAGCTGGTCTCGGCAGGTGTTTACGAGCGAGAGGGGGGCGTGGGCCCCCACCAGGCTCACGCGCTCGTCGGTGCGCGGCACCGGCGCGTCAAAGCTGCGAAGCGCCTGTGCCAGGCTGAACTCCTGGCCGCTCCAGTCCGCCCAGGCCCTGGCCAGGCGCCTGAGCTCGCGCTTGTAGCGCTCCACCTCGCGCGGGCCGCGCAGGTGGGGCAGGTCGAGCAGGTAGAGGAACTCAACGCTGCCCTCGCGCGCAAGGACGTCGTAGACGCGCCGCATGGCGTCGCAGCAGGTCGTGAGCACGATGGCGTGCACGTCGGGGCGCGCCGCATAGGCCAACAGTGATTTGGTGAAGCCGCAGAGGTTGGGGTGCGCCAGCTCGTCGGCCCGCTCAAAGCCCTCGGCCTCGTAGGTGACCGGCCAGCACCCCGCCCCAAAGCCCGCGAGCATCTCCACGGGCACGTACTTGCAGGGGTAGTGGATGGTGAGCTCGTCTTCGGTCCGTGCAGGTCGCTCGGTCTGGGGAGACGAGTCGCAGCACTGCTGAGCTGCGGTTAATTGGGCAGCGGAAGCGCCGACGCTCATACTCTCGCTCGTGCCCGCGCGTGTGGAGGTGCTCACGGGCATGCCCTCATTCACGCCTGCGGGCATGCGTACCGTTGAGTCCTCGCCCGCGCTCGTGCTCGCGCCCGTGTGCGCGGAGTTGTCCACGGCCATGCCCTCGTTCACGTTCTCCGCCATCATCGACCCTCCTCGCGCTTGGCCTCGAGCATCTCGAGGAAGGCGCCCATGCGCGTGGCGGCCTGGCCCTCGGTGTCGTTGGAACGGTGGCAGCCGTCGCCGTCGAGCACGAGTACCGGGATGCCCGCGGTCTCGAGCTCGCGCTTCGTAAGCTGGGAGGCGCCCATCGTCTCCTTGCAGCCCCAGTGGCAGAAGCACACGACGCCGTCGGCCCCGGTCATCTCGGCCAGGGTACGCATGCGCTCCACGCGCCGCATGCCGGGCCCGTTGAAGCCGTTCTTGATGAGACGCTCGGCCATGGCAAGCCAGGGCTCGTCCGGGCCGTGGACCCAAGCGGTAATGCCTCCGTCTCTCTCCCAAACGCCGTCCTTGCGGCGCCAGCCCTCAAAGCTCGCCTGGTTAAAGCACATGTCGGAGGCAATGATCTGCGCGCGTTGGTTTTGGTCGAGAAGCTCCTGCAACGGGCGCGAGAAGAACGGCGCCGAATGCATCCAGACGAGCGAAAGCCCCTGGTGGGAGGTGGCGCGCGGGAAGTCCTCGAGCATGCCGCGGGCCATGGCGAGCGTGTCCTCGCTGCCAAGCGAGGGGTGCAGCGCCAGGGCCTCCTGCATCTCGAGGCCCATGTCGTTTGCGAGGTGCTTGCCGCGGCGCAAGGGCAGCGTGCGCACCATGGCGTCGAGCGTCTGCTGCGAGCGCGCCACGTGCTCGCGCAGGCTCTCCTCGCACAGGCGCCGCCCGTAGACGTCCTCGCAGGTCGCGGCCATCTCGCGCAGCTGGTCGGCAACGTAGGCGCAGGCGTCCTCGTCGTAGGCGTAGGGCACGTCCACGTAGACGTGCGGGCTGTTGAGCTCGTTCGCGAGCCAGCGGAAGGTGGTGTTGTTGGCGTCGCAGGCCACCGAGCAGTTGGCGATGAGGCGTGGCGGGGCGAGCACGCGCGCGGCCGCGGCCCCCAGCAAGACCTTGTGGTATGAGCAGTAGGTCTCGGGAACGCCGCACTGCTCGGCGCCGTGGACGAGCTTGTCCTCGGCGTGTGCGGCGCTGATGAAGTCCGCCAGGGCCTCGGCCACAAGGGGGCGCAGCCCCATGGCCAAGAAGGGCTCGGCGGGCAAGAAGATGCTGGTGAGCACGGCGAGCTGCGGCTGGTCGAGCGCGCCGGTGACGCCTTCGAGCGCCACGCGCGCGCCAATGCGGGCGCTGGGCATCTGGACCGCCTCGGGCAGGTGGCGCGTCTGGAAGCGCTTCAGCCGAAACGCCTCGCGCAACAGCCACGCGGCCCGCTCGGGCTTCTCGTCCACAAGGCCGCTCACGAGGCTCCCGAACTGGTCGGTCACCCTCAGCCCAAAACTCTGCTTCTCAGCCACGCACGTCACGCCCTTCTCGCTCAGCAGCCTTACATACTAGCGCGCGGCCGGCGAGGGGCCCTACGCCGTGAGGTACACCATCACGATGATCATGGCGAAGCCGATGAGGTCGGTGGGCGAGAAGGACGTGCCCAGCCAGAGGAACGAGAAGACGGTGGCCGCGATGGGCTCGGAGGTGCCGAGCATGCTCGCGCGCAAGGGCCCCAGGTCCTTCACGCCCTGCATGTAGAAGGCGTAGGCCAAGAAGGTGCCCGCAAATCCGATGGCCACGAGCGCCACGACGCCGGCCACGTCAAAGGCCGGGACGTGCGCCCAGGGCTGGGTGGCCACGCACAGGATGGTGCCGCTCGCGAGCATGGTGACGCCGTTCACCACCGGCGACCCCCACTTCTGCAAAAGGCCGGCGGGCAGAGCGGTGTAGAGCGCGTAGGTGAGGCAGGTGCCCAGGCCCCAGAGCAGGCCGGCCACGGGCATGGCGAGCTGCGTGGGGTCGCCGCCGGTGGCAAGCAGGAAGGTGCCGCCGAGCGCCAGCGCCAGGCCCGCCAGCTCGCGGCGGCGCGGCGCGCGCTTCTTGAGCACGCAGGAGTACAGCATGAGGATGACGAGGGCGAGCGTCTGCAGCACCGTGGCGGTGGCCGAGTTGGTGACCTTCACCGTGACGATGTAGCACACCGAGTTCACCATCATGCACAGCGCCGTGGCCAAAAACAGCAGCGCGCCCTTGGCCCCGCCGAAGCGCTCGGCCACAAGCCCGCGCAGGCGCGCGCGGTCATTCGTGTTGGAGGCCGCGAGCGCAAGGAAGAGCCACGAGGCAAAGAACTGCCTCACGCAGACGAGCCACACCGGGTCGGCGTTGTAGCCGTCCATCAGGAACTTTGCGCAGGTCCCTGAGAATCCCCAGCATGTCCCGCCAATCAGCGTAAGGATGACGCCGCGCGTCGTGTTGCGGTCCTTGGCCATTATCTGTCCACCTTGCGTGCTACAGTCTCAAACGTTAGTCAAACACTCGAAAGGTATCACCATGAGCCTCGACTTTTCCACCCCCGCGGCCAATCTCGCGCCAGGTTCTTTGCACCACGGATTCGTGGTCGAGCGCGCCGAGGTCCTCACCGAGATTGGCGGCTGCGCCTACGTGCTGCGCCACCAGGCCACCGGCGCCCGCGTCATGTGGCTCGCCTGCGAGGACAACAACAAGGCCTTCGCCATCGCCTTCAAGACGCCGCCCGCAAACGACACGGGCGTCTTCCACATCCTCGAGCACAGCGTGCTGTGCGGCTCCGAGCGCTTCCCGGTGAAGGAGCCCTTCGTCCACCTGCTCAAGAGCTCGATGCAGACCTTCTTGAACGCGCTCACCTTCTCGGACAAGACGATGTATCCCGTCGCCTCCACCAACGACCGCGACCTCGAGAACCTCATGGAGGTCTATCTGGACGCGGTGCTGCACCCCAACATCTACAGCCGCCCGCGCATCTTTGAGCAGGAGGGCTGGCACTACGAGCTGGGCGAGGCTTCGCCCGAGGCCGCCGGGCAGGCCAGCGAGGGCGACGACGCCCAGGCCGCGGCCGCAATCGCCAACGCGCCGCTCATCTGCAACGGCGTGGTCTACAACGAGATGAAGGGCGCCTTCTCAGACCCGGAGGAGCACCTCATCAACGGCATCAGCCGCCAGCTCTTTGGCGGCAGCCCCTACGGCTGGGTCTCGGGCGGCGACCCCAACCACATCCCCGAGCTCACCTACGAGGAGTTCCTCAACACCCACGCCCGCCACTACCAGCTCTCCAACTCCTACTCCGTGCTCTACGGAGACCTCGACATCGAGGAGAAGCTCGCTCTGCTGAACGAGCGCTTCTCGGCGGCCGAGCAGCGCGGCGCCGGCGAGCCCAACAAGCTCGAGCTCCACGCTCCCTGCACGCCTGAGTTCTTGCAGGTCCCCGTCCAGACCACGCCCGACAACGGCTACGTGGGCGTGGCCTACGTCTTTGCCACGGCCAACCAGCGCGAGCGCGTCATGGCGGCAGACATCCTGGTGGACGCCCTCATCGGCTCCAACGAGGCCCCGCTCATGCGCGCCATCCTCGACGCCGACCTCGGCCGCGACGTCAGCGGCTTCCTCTACGACGGCCTGCTGCAGCCCATGCTCATCTTTGAGCTCAAGGGCGCCAAGCCCGGCGTGGCCCAACAGTTCCGCGAGCTGGTGGAGACCACCTGCGCAAGACTCGTAAAGGAGGGCCTCGGCCACGACAACCTCGAGGCCTCGCTTGCCCAGGCCGAGTTCAACCTGCGCGAGGGCGACTGGGGCTACCCGGACGGCGTGGGCCTGGCCATCCAGGCCATGAGCGGCTGGCTGTACAGCGACGAGGACGCCACGAGCTACCTGCGCTACGAGGACGCCCTGGCCCACATGCACGCCGGGTTGGACGAGGGCTACTTCGAGCAGCTGCTCGACGAGGCCGTCTGCAAAAGCGACTACCACTGCTGCGTGGAGGTCGTCCCCACCGAGAAGGAGTCCTCCGACGAGGTGGAGCGCCTGGCCGCCGTGCGCGAGGGCCTGGGCGAGGCCGAGCTCGCCGCCATCGCCGTGGAGGCCGAGGCGCTCAAGGCCGAGCAGGCCGCGCCGGACGCCCCCGAGGCCCTGGCCACCCTGCCGCGCCTGGAGCTCTCCGACATCGGCGAGGGCCCCAAGGACCCCGAGAGCGTTGAGGTGGAGGCGCCCATCACCTGCCTGCGCCACCAGATCGAGACCCGTAGCATCGACTATGCCTACTTCTACTTCGACCTGGGCTGCGTGGCCTTTGAGGAGCTGCCCTACGTCAGCGTGCTCGTGAGCCTCTTGGGCAAGCTCGACACCGAGGCCCACAGCGCCTACGAGCTCGACACCATCTGCGAGTCCAAGCTCGGCTTCATGAGCTTCTTTGCCGAGACCTACAGCACCGACGGCGACCCGCTCTCGGCCCGCCCCAAGCTCAGCGTGGGCGCCAGCGCCCTGGCCGGAAACGTCGGCTGGCTCGCCACCCTGCCCGCCGAGGTCTGGGCCAGCACCAAGTTCAGCGACAAGCGCCGCATCCAAGACGTGCTCAAGCAGAGGCGCCTGGGCATGGAGAACTCCTTCGTGAACTCCGGCCACGCCTCGGCCCTCTCGCGCGTGAGCTCGCAGTTCATGGGCAGCGCCCTGGTTGCCGAGCAGCTCTCCGGCGTTGAGTTCTACCTCTTCCTCAAGGACCTGCTCGAGCATTTCGACGAGCGCTTCGAGGGCCTGGTGGCCAAGCTCGAGGAGCTGCGCGAGCGCGTCTTCAGGCTCGGCAACTGCGAGATGAGCCTCGTGGGCACGGCCGACGACGCCAAGCGCTTCTGGGAGGAGGCCGGCATGCTGCGCCTGGGCGAGGCCGAGGTGGCCGAGAGGCGTCTTGAGGTGCCCATGCCGTCCCCGCGCGCCGAGGCCTTCATCGTGCCCGCCAACGTCTGCTTTGTGGGCGAGGGCATGGCGGGCCTGCCCCACGGCGCCAAGGAGTCCGGCGCCTGGCGCGTGGCCTCGCGCGCGCTTTCCTACGAGTACCTCTGGAACGAGGTGCGCGTGCTGGGCGGCGCCTACGGCTGCGGCTTCCGCTGCACGGGCGACACCCTGCTGCAGATGTACTCCTACCGCGACCCGGCGGTTGACCCCACGGTGCGCCGCTTCGAGGCCGCCGCGGACTGGCTCGCCGGCTGGGAGCCCACCGACGAGGAGCTCGAGGGCTTCATCGTCGCCAGCGTCTCGGGCATCGACGCGCCGGTGAAGCCGCGCGCCCTGGGCCGCAGGCTCGACGCGCGCCGCTTCTCGGGCCGTGACGCCGAGTGGAGCGCCCGCCGCCGCGCCGAGGTGCTCGCCACCACCACCGAGCAGCTGCACGAGCTGGCCGAGCCTCTCAAGAAGCTGCCACAGAACCGCGGCATCTGCATCTTCGGCGGCCGCGAGCAGATCGAGGCCAGCGGCCTGGAGCTTACCGTGAAGGAGCTCTTCAGCGCGGAGTAGGGCGCGTGGGCTAGCGCGCGAAGCCAGCACGAACGAAAGGCTGCGGCGCCGGTGACCAGTACACCGGTGCCGCAGCTTTTTGCTTTCGTGCCAGTGGGTATGTATGCATAATCCCAGCTAGATGGTTTAGCTGGTGCGAACCTGCCTTTCATTTCGTCAAAATGAGCGCCCCATTCGCGTACCAAGGCGGCAATGGCACTTGTGTGGTGCGTTGGGACACGATGGGCCCGCCAATGTGGGGTCGGCATCCGTCCATCCCGCTCGTCGCGGTGCGGCCACGTGGCCTACAGCAAGCTGAATACCTGCAGGTAGAAGGCTCGCAAAAAGGCTGACAGAAAACGAACAAGGACTGGGGAATGTATGGAGAGAGGGGCGGGCGCGGTAAAATCTCAACCGCTTGTCTCTCGGAAAGCAGTCATTTCCGGGCGCGGGCCAAGGCATTGCGCCTTGCGATGGAAGGGGCCGGAGCGCTTGCGGTCCTTGGACTTACGCATCGGAGTGCGATGAGAGAACGCAGCAGAAAGGTACGCGCGCGCCTGGCCTCCATGGCCGCCGTCGCCGCATCCGTGTGCTGCGCCGTGACCCTCACGGCCACCCCGGCCCACGCCGTCACCGTAGACGAGCTGCAGGCCCAGGTAGACCAAGCCACCCAGGCCTACAACGACGCCACCTCCAAGGTCAGCCAGTTGCAGGCCCAGATTGAGGAGTCCCAGGCCAAGATCGACGAGGTCAACGGTAGCCTGCCCGAGAAGCAGAAGCGCGCCGCCACCTCGATGAGCGCCGCCTACAAGATGCAGCAGAGCACGCCGGGCCTCGTCACCATGCTCCTCTCGGCCGACACCTTTTCCGATTTCCTCACGAGCTTCCAGTACATCACCGCCATCACGCGCTCCAACGACGACGCCGTGAACGAGCTCGTGAACATGGAAAGGGAGCTTTCGAGCGCCCAAGAGACGCTCGAGCAGGCCAAGGAGGAGGCCGACGCCCAGCAGAAGCAGGCGCAGGACTCCCTCAACAGCGCCCAGACCGCGCTCGTTCAGCTGAATGCCCAGATTGCCGCCGAAGCCGCCGCCGAGGCCAAGGCCAAGGCCGCCGAGGAGGCCGCCGCCCAAGCTGCCACCGCCGCCGCGTCCGAGGCCGCCACGACCGGTGCCGAGAGCAGCCCAGCCAACAGCTCGAGCAGCACTTCCGGCAATTCCGGCACTTCCGGCACTTCTGCCAGCTCAAGCACCACGAGCGACCCCTCCGCCACCGACGGCTCCGAGGTGGAGACCGACGGCGAGTGGATGATCGGCCTTGCCTCGGCTTACTCGGTGGCAGACAACACTGGCGGCAACGCCACCGCTTCGGGCGAAATCCTCACCGACGACTCCGTGACCGTGGCCGTGCCGCTGAGCCAGCGCTATCTGCTGGGCCGCTCGGTGCAGATCCGCTACGCCGGCAAGACCATCACGGCCACCGTCACCGACGTGGGCGGCTTTGCCCAGTACGGCCGCGTGCTCGACCTGGCCGGTGGCGTCTGGAAGTTCTTTGGCTGCGATTCCGCCACCGCCTGGGGCGTCCGCGCCGTCCAGTACCGCTTCCTGTAGGGACTTTTCAAAGCAGGGGTTGCCTGGCGAATGTGTTTAATCCGCTTAGCTGTGATTATGTGAACGATGACCCCCGAGCGCGTGGGGCTGACGCCTCATCTGCATGCGGCTTTTGCAACGGCGTTCACGTCATCTCTACCCAACATACCCAAAGCAAAGGGCGGCACCGCCGAAGTGGTGCCGCCCTCTTCATGTCTGGGCCGTATGTCTGCTGGCAGGCTACTTCACGACGAGGATGTCGCAGTCGCAGTTGCGCAGCAGGAAGGTGGAGATGGAGCCGAGCAGGGCGTACTTGATGCTCGAGAGGCCGCGGGCGCCGCATAGCACGAGGTCGGGCTTGATGACGTCGAGCATCTCCTCCTTGAGGGTCTCGCGGATGCGGCCGGTCTTGACCGTAATCTCAACCTTGCTGATCTTCTCGTTGGCCTCGGCCTCGGCAACAAGGCCGGCGATGGACTCGCGGAAGGCCTTGTCCATGCCGGGGATGAGGTCGGAGGGGAAGGCGCCGGCCGTCTCGAGCACGGTGGAGTCGATGACGTGGCCGATGTAGAGCTCGGCGCCGTTGTTGGCGGCCACCACGATGGCGCGCTCGAGCACCTTGTCCTGCTGCTCGGAGCCATCGAGGGAGACGAAGACCTTCTTGTAACCGATGTCGCTGAGAGTTGCCATGGT
>CAVHKV010000015.1:0-6710 GCA_963636635.1 uncultured Bacteroidales bacterium | reverse complement strand
CGCCGTGCCGGCCGAGATGGAGCGACTTGAGTTCGAGGCGGAGCTTGCGGGCGGGCTCGCTCGCATCGAGGTCCGCATGGTGGAGGCCGCGGCCGCAGGCGCCGCAGCCCAGAAGGGAGGCGAGTAGCATGGCGTACCCCGAGAAGCTCGAGCTCACCTGCGTCTGCTGCCCCATGGGCTGCACGCTCGAGGTGGAGCGCACAAGCGCCACCGAGGCCACCTACCTGGGAGGCGCCGGTTGCGCGCGCGGCAAGAAGTACGCCCCGGCAGAGGCTCTGCACCCCGAGCGCGTGGTGACCACCACCGTCTGCGTGCCGGGCTGCGCCGAGCCGCTCTCCGTGCGCACCTCGGCCCCCGTCCCGCGCGAGCTCATGGCCGAGGTGACGGCCGTCGCCAAGCGGGCCGCCGCAGGCCTTGCCGCCCCGATTCGCATAGGTGACGTGGTCCTCGCAAACGTCTGCGACACCGGCGCCGACGTCCTGGCCACGAAGAACCTGGTCTAGAACGGCCAATCCGCACAAGCAATCGCCCCGCCCGTCACCATGCCGAGCGGGGCGCTTTCATTTTACCTGGGTGCGGGGCTGTTCGAGTGCCCGCTTCGGCTGCTAGGCGAACGAGCTACCAAAGGCGAACGCCCGCCCGGTTCATGTGGGCGGGCGTTCTCACACCGCTCGGAACTAATCTTGGCCCGCATCGTAGGGCTGGCGTGGCGGTTGTGGTGCCACAGAAAGTCGAGGGCTACGTTCTAGTTGTTCTCGCGAATTCCCTTTGCTGCGCCCTTGGCCTCGTCACGCTCCGCGCGCTCGCGGCTTTTCGCCAGGCGCGCGAGCAGGGCCTCGCGCTCGTTGGGGAGCTCGCCGCCCATGACGGAGGCGAGCAGGCCCTCGAGCACGTGCCCCACCTCGGGGCCGGGGGCGATGCCGCGCACGGCGATGACGTCTCCGCCCGAGACGGCGAGGTCGCCCGCTCGCCAGCACACGCCGCTGGCGTCGATGCGGCGCAGCTCGCGGTCGTAGGCGTCGAGCTCGATGGCCCAGTCGCGGTACTCGGGCGCCTTGGCCAGGGCGTCGGCGCGGCGCAGGTGCAGCATCTCGTGCATGAGGACGATGGTCTGCTCGCGCGTCTGCGAGCCGGCGCGGCGGTCGAGCTCGGCAATCAGCTTGAGCAGCGGCTTTCTGGCGCAGCTGGTGGGTCGGTCGTGCAGGCGGACGAGGGCCACCACGGGGCGCGCCAGCTCGCGTGGGATGGCGAGGCGCCGCAGGATCTTGTCGGCCATGGCGGCTCCCTCGTGCGGGTGCCCGTAGAAGTGCCCCTGGCCCTTCTCGTCCACCGTGAAGCAGTTCGGCTTGCCGATGTCGTGCAAAAGGGCAGCCCAGCGCAGGCGTTCGGTGGCAAGGCCGCCGGAGTAGAACTCCACGCCTTCCGCCACGCGGGCCGTGTGCTCGTAGACGTCGTAGCAGTGGTAGGGGCTGCGCTGCTCAAAGCCGGCCATGGGCCCAAGCTCGGGGATGGCCGCGACCATGACCTCGCTCTGCTCGCGCAGCGCCCAAGCCGCGCGCCCGGAGGCCACGATGCCCCTGAGCTCGGTGCCGATGCGCTCGTTGGCCACGCCGGCAAGCGACGGCGCCGCCACGCGAAGGGCGGCTTGCGTGGCCGGCTCGATATCAAAGCCCAGACGGCAGGCAAAGCGCACGGCTCGCAGCACGCGAAGGGCGTCCTCCTCAAAGCGAAGGACCGGCTCGCCCACGGCACGGATGACGCCGAGCTCGAGGTCGGCCTGGCCGCCAAAGGGGTCGAGCAGGCCGCGCTCGGGGTGCCAGGCCATGGCGTTCACGGTGAAGTCGCGCCGGGCGAGGTCCTCGCTCACGTCGGTCACGAAGGTCACGGAGTCGGGGTGGCGCTGGTCTGTGTAGGTGCCGTCGATGCGGTAGGTGGTGATCTCCACGGGCTCGTGGCCCACCACGGCGGTGACGGTGCCGTGGGCGATGCCCGTCTCGTGCGCCTCGATGCCGGCCGCCACGAGGGCCGCCTCGGTCTGCTCCCATGGCGCGCTCGTGCAGATGTCCACGTCATGGGCCGGCACGCCGCGCAGGGCGTCTCGTACCCAGCCACCAACGAACCAGGCCTCGTGGCCCGCGCGCTCGAGCGCATGCAACACCTCAAGCGCGTAGGCTGGCGCAAGCTCGGGTTTTATGGCGGCCGTGCATGTCATGCGAACTCCTTGCAACGTTGGCAACATGGCCTGCTACCAGCGGTTTATTCAAGCGAAGACGAGGTTTGGTAGTCTCGCGCGAACCATGTGGCCGCGTTGGACGCATCTCGTGAATTCGTGCGGGCGTCTAAGGCCATCAGTCTCGTCATCAATGCGCAAAGTATACCGCCAGTCACTTGTGCGAGTGCTACCCTCATCTGCGGCAAACCATTGCGCCGCCATGCGGCAAAGAGGAGGAAGAATGGACGAGAACAAGTCGGTTACGCTGCAAGAACTCGCCGAGGCCCGCGAGGCCTTCAACGAGAGCCGCGCCAACGTCATCGCCAAGAACGCCGTCACCGCCCAGGGCATCCGCGCCGTCGCGCGCGTCCCGGAGGCCGTGGCCGCCAACACCGGCACCTTTGACGTCGAGGTGCGTCAGGGCAAGCGCTGCGACCAGGAGCACTCCGGCCGCTGCTGGATGTTCGCGAGCCTCAACACCATGCGCGCCCGCGTCATCGAGCGCCTGGGCCTCAAGACCTTCGAGCTCAGCCAGTCCTACCCGCTGTTCTATGACAAGGTGGAGAAGAGCAACTGGTTCCTCGAGAACATCCTCGATACCCTGGACGAGCCGCTCGACGGCCGCCTCATGGCCCACCTGCTCAGCGACCCCATCGGCGACGGCGGCCAGTGGGACATGTTCCGCGCGCTCGTGAAGAAGTACGGCGTGTGCCCCAAGGAGGCCATGCCCGAGACCGCCTGCTCGCGCAACACCAGCGAGATGGACAGGTACCTCACCCGCTACCTGCGCGGATGCGCCCGTCGTCTGCGCGACAGCCACGCCGCCGGCGTCTCTGGCGAGGACCTCGTCGCCATGAAGAAGGAGATGATGAGCGAGGTCACGAGCCTGCTCATCACCTGCCTGGGCGAGCCGCCCGTGGAGTTTGACGTGCGCCTGCGCGACAAGGACGACAAGCTGGTCCTCACCGGCACCTACACCCCGCAGCGCTTCTTTGACGAGGTGGTCCAGATGGACGTGGACAGCTACGTGAGCGTCATCTCGGCCAACACCGCCGACAAGCCCTTCGGCCACACCTACACCGTGAGCCGCCTGGGCAACGTGGTGGAGGCCGGCGGCGTGCATTACCTCAACCTGCCCACCGAGCGCCTGAAGGAGCTCGCCATCGCCCAGCTCAAGGACAGCTTGCCCGTGTGGTTTGGCTGCGACGTCTCCCAGAGCTACCTGGGCAAGGAAGGCATCATGGACACCGCCTCGCTCGACGTCGACGGCCTGTTCGGCTTCCCGGTGGAGGGCGCGCTCACCCGCGCCGAGCGACTGGACTATGGCGAGAGCCTCATGACCCACGCCATGGTGCTCGAGGGCGTGAACCTCACCGCCGAGGGCAAGCCCACCCTGTGGAAGGTCGAGAACAGCTGGGGCGACGACCGCGGCAAGGACGGCTTTGACTCCATCACCGACCCGTGGTTTGACGAGTACGTCTACCAGGTGGTCGTTGACAAGCGCTATCTCTCCGATGACGAACGAACCACCTATGAGGCCGAGGAGCCCCGCGTCCTGGCGCCCTGGGACCCCATGGGCTCGCTCGCCTGCGTGCGCTAGGGGAGGACGGGAGATTCTCCGTACCACATACGCCTGCCCAAGGCCCCGCACCGCTTGCCACCACGGCTTGCGCTGTGGGGCCTTTTCCATACGCGATTTACGTGGGATAGGGGGCCGTTCATGGTCGGAGAACCGATTTGGGACCATCCATTTGAGTCCGGAGAGGGCTTGATAGGTTAGTTAGATTTATGTTTAGACCGTCTACCTGGGACTATTTGAAGGGGTTGTATTTCTACAGTCCGTTAATTTGTGAGAAAGGTGTTCCC
The DNA here is from genome assembly GCA_963636635.1 of uncultured Bacteroidales bacterium. Classification (GTDB taxonomy): domain Bacteria; phylum Actinomycetota; class Coriobacteriia; order Coriobacteriales; family Atopobiaceae; genus Parolsenella. Next base: position 2,632 of record CAVHKV010000015.1, on the reverse strand, counting down.
AAATCGGTTTTTCGACCATCAGATTCGTCATTTCTCACGTAGATTGCCTGGCGGGGCGGTCGGTTTCGAACATTTGTGCCATTTTTGGCTTGCAAAGGCTTGGGTTTGAGTGCTAGAGTGCAGGCACTCACTTAAAGCACCCGTTGTGCGGCTCGCTTAGGAGCCGCATTTTTAGCTTGCATGGGGGATGCATCGGCGTCCCTTGCCCTACCGCGATGTGCGGGGGCGTGTCACATGCGAGCAACCCTTTTCCACAACCAAATAAGAGATGTCTTGATGCCTCTGAGCGGGGCTTGCCATGTCGCCTCTCGCTTGCGGTCTGCGCTGGACCGCGGGCAGGTGCTCGGCCGCTTACGCCTTTCGCCCTCGTCACTCGTGAACCGGGGCGGTTGGCTCGGCCGTCTCCATGGCGCGTTCCCGTCTCGTGGCATTACGTCATCCACTCTTTGAAGGGAGCCTCATGAGCACACTGTCCTACTCACCCCAAATCATGCAAGAAACCGCCCTCGGCCTCGAGCGATTCGACATCAGGGACGAGATGCTCGCATGCCGCGAGCTCGAACTTTGCGGCCCGGTCGATGCCGACTCGGTGGCCGAGCTCATCCGCGGCATGCGCCACCTGCAAAGGGTTGACCCCGCGGCGCCCATCACGCTGTTCATCAACAGCCCCGGCGGCGAGGTGCAGTCGGGCCTTGCGCTCTACGACGTGATGAAGGCCGTGAGCTGCCCCGTTCGCACCGTGTGCCTGGGTCTTGCGGCGAGCATGGCCGCGCTGCTGTTCATCGCCGGCGACACGCGCGACATCCTGCCGCACGGCCGCGTGATGATCCACGACCCGCTCATCGGCGGCGGCATAGGCGGCAGCGCGCTTTCGGTGAAGGCCCGCGCCGACGACCTCATGCGCATCCGCGACATCACCGCCCAGGTCATCGCCGAGCACACGGGCATGGAGCTGGGGCGCGTCTTTGAGCTCACGGCCCGCGACACCTACTTCGAGGCCGAGGAGGCCGTTGAGGCCCACCTCGCCGACAAGGTCATCCGCGAGCTCTAGCGGGGCGCCGCGCGGTGATTTTGGCCGCGCGGTTATGCGGGTGGCTCGCGTGCGGGCGGCCCCCATGCGGGCGGCTCCATGCGGGTGGCTCCATGCGGACGGCTCGCGGCATTCGGAGAGCCCTCTTCGAAGGCGCTCCAGAGAAGTCGCAGCTTTCGCCAATCGCAAGCTTCCGCCTCAATGTCCACTTCTATCCCTAATGCCCGTTCCTACGGTTGCTTCTGATAAATCCCAGCTACACCTACCAAAAAGACACCGCTCATTCTCAACTCGCATCAACAAGGAAGGTCCCTATGAATACTCGCGAATTCACCTCAGCCCCCGCCCTTTCAAGCGCCTCCGTCAACGTAAACGCCACGGCCGCGAACCCTGCTTTCGCCACAGGTGGAGGGCGCTCCCGCACCGTCTCGCCGGAGTTCGGCAAGCGTATGGAGCTCGCGCTCGAGGGCATCCTCAACGGCGAGTCCGTCGACCCCGGCGAGGACCCGCGCCGTGCCTACCGCGGTCAGACCCTGCTCACCAAGGCCACGAGCCTCCAGACCGACACCTGGGAAAGCGGCCTCAACAACAACGTCCTGGTGCTGGGCACTTCCGGCGGCGGCAAGACGCGCCACCACGTCAAGCCCAACCTCATGCAGGCCCAGGGCTCCTACATCGTGCTCGACTGCAAGGGCTCCCTCTACGAGGAGATGGCTCCCTACCTGCGCGATTGCGGCTACAAGGTGGACCAGCTCGACCTCACCACCATGGGCGGCACCGTGGGCTACGACCCGCTGCACCATGTGAGGGTCAACGGCGGCGTGCCGCTGCAGCAAGACGTCATTTCCATCGCGTCGGCCATCTGCCCCACCGAGGAGCACGAGAGCGACCCCTTCTGGCCCCAGGCGGCGGCCAACTATCTCTCGTCCTACATCACCTACGTGCTCGAGGACATGCCGTATTCCGAGTGGAACATGGCCTCGGTGCTGCGCGTGTTCGAGATAGCCTGCGACGGCAAGGCTGACCTGCTGTTTGGCGGCCTTGAGAGCGAGAACCCCAGCTCGTTTGCCGCCTCGCTCTACCGCCGCGCCAAGTCAACCTGCACGGCCGAGAAGATGCATGCGAGCATCCTCTCCATCATCGCGGCCGACCTCATGCCCTTCGGGTTTCCCGAGGTGCTCGAGGCCTACAAGCGCACGCCGCAGGTCGACTTTGCCGAGTTCGGCCACCGCAAGTGCGCGCTGTTCGTCAAGATGAGCGACACCGACCGCAGCCTGGACAAGCTCACGAGCATGTTCGTTCGCCAGGCGTTCAGCTCGCTCATGAGGGAGGCCGATTCCTGCCCCGGCCACCGCCTGCCGGTGCCAGTGCGCTTCGTGCTTGACGACTTCGCCAACCTCAACCTGCCGCACATCGACGACATCCTCGCGGTCATCCGCAGCCGCGAGATCAGCGCCACCATCGTCTGCCAGACGGTGAGCCAGATCGAGGCACGCTACGGCGAAGCCACGGCCAACTCCATCATCGGCAACTGCGACGCCCAGCTTGTGCTGGGCTTTCAGGACGACCGGACGGCCACCTACTACTCCATGCGCGCCAACA
>CAVHKV010000014.1:0-10396 GCA_963636635.1 uncultured Bacteroidales bacterium | reverse complement strand
ATCTACACGCGTTTACGGGCACGCCAGCCCACACAAACCCCCGAAGAGCCCTTTTTCATACGCGCGTAAGCGAGAGCGAGGCTCAAACAGCAGCCAGCACGCGAATAGTTCGCAGCGAGCGCACGCAAACCGGGCTAGCCAAACCTAATGCCGCTCCAACCCACGCCAAATACCTCCAGCCAGACCCGATGTCGCTCCAATCCACGCCAAACGGCGCCACGAAATACGCCAGCGGCCAAACGGCAGCAAATGACCCGTAAACGGTAGTCAACCTCTGTAGCTGAAAACGCAATACCGGATACCGAACTAGGTTGTCCACTTATCGATAGTCATTTGCGAAGATTAGATGTATACGGATTCGTGGACATTTCTTCTTGCCTTACGGGAGTACCTTCTCCCCCGTCGGCGCAATGGGACGCCGACGGGGACAAAGGGAGGAACGCATGGACAAGAGGGTCTACCGCTTTGGTGCGGATGAGGCCGGCCACGACGTCACCGAGGGGACGAGCCACGACAACAACGTCCTCGGCGGCAAGGGCGCCAACCTCGCCGAGATGGCGCGCCTGGGGCTGCCGGTGCCGCCCGGCTTCACCATCACCTGCCAGACCTGCATGGACTACGCCCGTAGCGGCAACAGGTGGCCCGCCGGACTGCTCGACGAGGTGGACGCCGCCCGCGAGGACCTCGAACGCCGCTGCGGCAAACGCCTGGGAGACGCCGAGGACCCGCTGCTGGTGTCCGTGCGCTCCGGCGCCCCCATCTCCATGCCCGGCATGATGGACACCGTGCTCGACCTCGGCCTTAACGACCAGAGCGTGCTGGGCCTCGCCGCCCAGACCAACAACGCCCGCTTTGCCTGGGACAGCTACCGCCGCTTCGTCCAGATGTTCTCCAACGTGGTCATGGGCATAAACTCCGACCTGTTTGAGGACGCCCTCAAGGCCATGCGTGCCGAGGCCGGCGCCGCCACCGACGCCGAGCTTGAGGCCGAGCAGCTCCAGGAGCTCGTGGCCCAGTTCAAGCAGATCTTTGCCGAGAACGTGAGTGACGAGGAGTACCCCGAGCTTGCTGGTGAAGACGGCGCCGCCGAGTTCCCGCAGGACCCCACGGTGCAGCTGCGCCTTGCCATCGCCGCCGTCTTTGGCTCCTGGGACTGCGACCGCGCCCGCCTCTACCGCCGCCAGAACCACATCGCCGACGACCTCGGCACCGCGGTGAACGTGCAGGCCATGGCCTTTGGCAACAAGGGCGAGACCTCGGCCTCCGGCGTTGCCTTCACGCGCAACCCCGCCAACGGCGAGCGCGAGTTCTACGGCGACTACCTCGTGAACGCCCAGGGCGAGGACGTGGTGGCCGGCATCCGCAACACCGAGCCCATCGCGAGCCTCAAGCACACGCCGGGCCTCGAGCAGGCCGGCGAGCAGCTCGAGCAGATCTTCGGCATCCTCGAGAACCACTACCGCGACATGATGGACATCGAGTTCACCATCGAGCAGGGCAAGCTCTACATGCTGCAGACCCGCGTAGGCAAGCGCACCGCCGCCGCGGCCCTCAAGGTGGCCGTGGACATGGAGCGCGAGGGCCTCATCACCCGCGACGAGGCGCTGCTGCGCATCAACCCCTCCCAGCTCGACCAGCTCATGCACCCGCAGGTGGCCAAGGGCGCCGAGAAGAACGTCATCGCCCATGGCCTCAACGCGAGCCCCGGCGCTGCCGTGGGTGAGGTGGTATTCAGCGCCGCCGACGCCGTGCGCGTTGCCGGCGAGGGCCGCGCCTGCGTGCTCGTGCGCTGGGAGACCACGCCCGACGACCTGGCCGGCATGACCGCGGCCAAGGGCATCCTCACGAGCCACGGCGGCAAGACCAGCCACGCGGCCGTCATCGCCCGCGGCATGGGCAAGCCCTGCGTCTGCGGCGTTGATGCCCTGCGCATCGACGCGGCGGCGCGCGAGGTGAGCGTAGCCGGCAGCGACCTGGTGCTGCACGAAGGCGACCTCATCTCCATCGACGGCGGCACCGGCGAGGTCATGCTGGGCGCCGTGGCCCTGGAGCGCCCCGGCACCACCGGCGACCTCGAGACCATCCTCACCTGGGCCGACGAGGTGCGCCGCCTGGGCGTGCGCGTCAACGCCGACAACCCGGCCGACGCCAAGCTCGCCCTCGAGCTGGGCGCCGAGGGCGTCGGTCTCACCCGCACCGAGCACATGTTCCTGGGCGAGCGCAAGGACATCATCCAGCGCTTCATCCTGGCCGAAAACGACGAGCAGCGCGCCGGCGCCGCAGACGAGCTCAGCCGCGCCCAGGAGGACGACTTCTACCAGATCCTCTCCGTCATGGACGGCCGCTCGGTGACCATCCGCCTGCTCGACCCGCCGCTGCACGAGTTCCTCGACAACCCGCGCGAGATCGCCGTGGACATCGCCAAGAAGCAGGCCCTGGGCGCCACCGACGAGGAGCTTGCGAGCGAGCGCGCCCTGCTCGAGCGCATCGACGCCCTGAGCGAGGCCAACCCCATGCTCGGCCTGCGCGGCTGCCGCCTGGGCTTTGCCTACCCGCAGCTGCCGCAGCTCCAGACCCGCGCCATCGCCCGCGCCGCCGTGAGGCTCAAGCGCGAGGGCAAGAACCCGCGCCCCCACATCATGGTGCCGCTCGTGACCCTCAACGCCGAGATGCGCGAGATGCGCGAGCTGGTTGAGCGCGCCATCATCGAGGTGGAGGTGGAGACCGGCGTGCGCCTGGGCGAGATTCCCGTGGGAACCATGATCGAGCTGCCGCGCGCCGCCGTCATGGCCGACCGCATCGCCCGCCACGCGGAGTTCTTCTCCTTCGGCACGAACGACCTCACGCAGACCGCCCTGGGCTTCTCCCGCGACGACGTGGAGGGCAAGGTGCTGCCCACCTACCTCGAGCGCGGCATCCTCGAGCGCAACCCCTTCGAGACGGTTGACGAGGGCGTGGCCAAGCTCGTGGGGATGGCCTGCACGCTGGGCCGCGCGGCCAGGCCCGGCATCTCGCTGGGCGTCTGCGGCGAGACCGGCGGCGACCCCGAGTCCATCCGCACCTTCTACGACCTGGGCCTGGACTACGTGAGCTGCTCGCCCTACCGCGTGCCGGTGGCGCGCCTCGCCGCCGCGCAGGCCACGCTCGCGAGCAAGGTGAGGCCCTACGTGGCCATCACCCCGCACTATCCCGCCTCCCCCGAGCGCCAGCCCTGGGCCGAGCAGGTATAGCAAGCAAGCGCCGCGCCCGCCAAAGAAGGGTGGCGGGCGATAGGCAACCTTTGCAAAGCCCGGACGCAAGGCTAGGGCCGAGCGAAAGCGTGACGCCCCAAGGAAGGGAAACGGGAGCGGAAGTCACGGATGAAAGGGCGGGCGACCAGAGGAAACTGGTCGCCCGCCCTTGCTTTGTTGGGTTGAAATTAGGGCGCTCTCGAACGGAGCCCGTATGTGACTCGTCCAATTCGGAACGCATCGCGTACCGAATTGCTACGGCAAACGCGTGAACTCGGGCGATTTGTGACGCACGGCATCACAAACCTTCTCAGACGAATGCACTCGAATCCGCTGCGCGTAACGTAGGTCTACGCCCCGGCGCCAGCCTTGGCAACCTTGCCGTGGCGCCAGCACATGAGGGCGGCACAGACGAGGCTGCCCACCATCACGTAGCTCACGAGCACGTAGGACTCGCGGGTTCCCAGCATGGTGGAGAGCGCCATGTCGGCGCCGCTCGCCTGCCAGCCGTTCACCACGGCCGTGACCACGGCGGTGCCGATGGCGCCCGAGAGCTGCTGCAGGGTGTTGATGACCGCGTTGCCGTCGGACTTCACCTCGGCCGCGAGCAGGCCCAGCGCGCAGGTCATGGCGTTGCCCACCATGAGGCTCTGGCCAAAGGCAAAGAGCACGTAGACACCCATGGCAAGACCGGTGCCGATGCGCAGGGCGGCCAGCCAGGCAAAGGCCACGCAGGCCAGAAGCGCGCAGACCACGCCGCAGAGGATGGGGCGCGCGGGGCCCAGCTTGTCCAGGATGCGGCCGGAAAGCGGCGCCATGACGGCGCCGACGGCGCAGCCCAGAAGCAGGATGGAGCCGGCCTCGGTCTCCCCTGCGCCCATCACGAGCTGGGAGTAGTTGGGCAGCAGGAACGAAAGTCCCAGCACGCTGAACTGCAGCAGCATGATGGAGAGCAGGCCCGCCACAAAGCCCAGCTCCTTGAAGACGGAGAGGTGGATGAGCGGCTCGCTTGCGCGCAGCTCGCGCACCACGAAGAGCGCGAGAGCCACGGCGAACAGGGCAAAGAGGCCGAGCACCACCGGGCTCGTCCAGCCCAGCACGCCGCCCTCGGAGACGGCAAAGACCAGGCCCGCGAAGCTCACGCCCAGAAGCGCCCAGCCCAGAAGGTCGAGCGGCTCGCGGCTCACCTCGTGGCTCTGGCGGATGGAGATGACGCCGAGCACAAAGGCCACGATGAGGATGGGCAGCAGCGCGGCGAAGATGGCGCGCCAGCCAAAGTTCTCGGCCAGCCAGCCGCCGAGCGAGGGGCCGACCGCAGGAGCCATGGCGCTCACGAGCATGCCCGTGCCCATCATGGTGCCCATGCAGTTCTCGGGCGCCTGCTCGGTGATGATGTTGAACATGAGCGGCAGCGCGATGCCGGTGCCGATGCCCTCGAGGATGCGGCCGCACAAAAGCATGGGGAAGCTCACCGCGCACATGCCGCAGACGATGCCTGCCACGTAGAAGGCCATGGCGCAGATGAAGACGCGCTTGGTGGGAAAGCGCCGGTTGAGGTAAGAAGACGTGGGTACGATGAGCGCGAGCACCAGCAAGTACGACGTGGTCATCCACTGCACGGTGGCCGTGTCCACGCCAAACTCGCTCATCAGGGCCGGAAACGTCACGTTCATGGCGGTCTCGACCACCACGCCCGAGAACGACATGATGCCGGCGGCCACCACGCTCATGACGAGGCGTGCGTCGAGCACGCGCTCGAAGGGCGCGGCCTTCTCGATATTGCGTTGCATGTGTCCCTCTATCCCGTTGGCGGGCGCGGGCCGGCCGTGAATGGACAGCATCCAGCCCACGGCTCTCTTTGGCCCGACGAATGCCCCCATTCGCCGAAATCACGCCCATGATTTGACAAGGGGCATGGTAGGCGAAACGGAAGCACATAACTGAACCTGAAAGCTTTTTCACAACGGAACGCCGCATCATTTCGACTCGTTGAGTTTTTAGGCGATTTACGCAAGGGTAAGTAGTCCGCAAATATCACAGTTCTGCTACCTGCGCTTTTGCGAACATGAAATAAGGGGACTACTTCCCCGGCATGCCCAAATCGCCTAAAAACTCGCTGAGCCTGCAACGAGGCCCCATTTCCCCTCCCCTTCGCGCACTCAGCCGCCATACAGCAAAGGCCCGCGGCGAGGAATCCTCGGGCGCGGGCCTTTTGCGGTCGCCGATGTTTGCGAGAGGCGGGTGAACCGTCTGGCCGGCGACCTCCCGCCCCCACGGGAGTTCGCGGCCGCGCCCAGAGGGCAGGCTCGCCGGCGACCAATAGGAAGGCGCAGCTCCTTGGCTGCTTTTACGTGGATGAATGCGAGCGGCTGCGGGCGCGCGTTAGCAAGGTTTCGCAATTTGGCCACGGGAACCTGCCGCGCTCCCGCCCCGACCGTCATCCAAACCACGCGACCAAGCGCTATGTCTGCCGCTCAAACAGCTCATTCGGTTCAAACAAACCGCAGGGCCCATAGCGCTTGGCCGCGAGGTTTGGGCGGGGCCGCCGCTCGGCCCCGCCCGGGTTCACCTACTTGGAGAGGCCGCTCTCCTCAGGCGGGAGGGGCTTCTTCAGAAGCGAGAGGATCAGGCAGCCAACCACGGCGCCGGCGGCAAGAGCCACGAGGTACTGCAGCGGGTTGGTGATGACCGCGATGACCCAGGCGCCGCCGTGCGGGGCGGGACTGGCGCAGCCAAAGAGCATGCTCAGGCCACCGGCGGTAGCGGAGCCGGCGATGCAGGCGGGCAGCACGCGCAGCGGGTCAGAGGCCGCGAACGGGATGGCGCCCTCGGTGATGAAGGAGAGGCCCATGATGTAGTTCACGAGGCCCGCCTTGCGGTCGTTCTCGGTCCAACGGTTCTTGAAGATCGTGGTCGAAAGGGCGATGGCCAGAGGCGGAACCATGCCGCCCGCCATGACGGAGGCCATGATCATGTTGCCCTGCAGGGTCTGCTCGGCAAGGGCGGCGGTGCCAAAGACGTAGGCCGCCTTGTTGATGGGGCCGCCCATGTCAGTGGCCTGCATGCCGGCGCAGATGACGCCCAGAAGAACGATGCTCGTGCCGGACAGGCCGTTCAGGCCGTTGCTCACCCAGACGTTGATGGCGCCCATGACCGGGTTGAAGGCCATCATGAACAGGCTGGTGAACAGGATGCCGAAGATGGGATAGATGAGCATGGGCTTGATGCCCTCGAGCGAATCAGGCAGCGCCGAAGAGGCCTTCTTGAGGGCGTTCACGATGACGCCCGCGGCAAAGCCGGCGAGAAGCGCGCCCAAGAAGCCCGCGGAGATAAGCTGGCCCTGGGCCTCGGAGTCCATGGCCGTGGTGAGGTAGGCCAGGGTGTAGCCGTTCTTGGCGATCCAGCCGCCCACGAAGCCGGCGGCAAGGCCGGGCCTGTCGGCGATGGACATGGCGATGAAGCCGGCGAGCACCGGGAGCATGAAGTTGAACGCCTGGTTGCCCACGAGGTTGAAGAACGCGGCCACGGGCGTGGAGCTGCCGTAGGAGCTGGTGCCCATGCCGGCCTGGTCGAGCAAAAACGAGAAGGCCATGAGGATGCCGCCGCCCACGACGAAGGGAAGCATGTGGGAGACGCCGTTCATGAGGTCCTTGTAGACCCTGCGGCCCAGGCCCTCCTGGCCGGCCGCCGCGGCGGGCGCGGCCTTGGCGGCCTTCTTGCCCTCGGGCTCGTAGACGGGCGCCTTGCCCTCGAGGATGATGTTGATGAGCTCCTCGGCGTCGTTGATGCCGCGCGTGACCGGGCACGAGTACACCGGCTTGCCCACGAAGCGGTCGAGCTCGACGTTCTTGTCGGCGGCGATGATGACGCCCTTGCAGCCGGCGACTTCCTCGGCCGTGATGACGTTGTCCGCGCCGCCGGAGCCCTGGGTCTCCACCTTGATGGTGACGCCCATCTCCTTGGCCTTCTTGGTGAGGCCCTCGGCCGCCATAAACGTGTGGGCGATGCCCGTGGGGCATGCCGTGATCGCCACGACGTCGTAGACCGCGCCTTCCTTCTCTGCCATACCGTCCTCCCTTTTGCAAAGCGGTCCCTATCCCCTGCGTTCGAGGGGTCTCAAGACACGCGTATTACCTTGTTTGGGCTGGCAATAAAGCCGAGCTAGAGCAGTGAGTTGGTAATGGGGTTGGCGATGTTGTCGGGTTCAGGGCCGCCGATTGTCAGGCTCCCGCTCCTGGCAGCGCGCTCGCCTGGGCAACACGCTGCTTCGGCTCCCCTGGCGAGCGCCCTGCCCACCGCCTCGGCTAGCGCCGCGGCCTTACGGCCACAACCCCGCCGCTGTCCTAGCTAGAGCACCATGACGTTGTCCTGGTGCCGGTATTCATCGGGAACGTCTCCCGTGGTGATGATGGTCGCGCTTGGGTAGTCGGCGAAGGTGACCGGCGCCACCATGCCGAACTTGCTCGCGTCGGTGAGCACGTAGCGGCGGGCCGCCCGCGTCATGGAGACGCGCTTGACCTCGGCCTCGTCCACGTCGGGCGTGGTGAAGCCCGCCTGCAGGCTGATGCCGTTGGCGCCCCAGAAACCGCAGCTGAAGCTGTAGCGACGCAGCATCTCGCAGGCGTCCGGCCCAACCAGGGCCTCGGTCTCGGCCTTGTAGCCGCCGCCGAGCACCATGAACCTGAGCCCGCGCTCCTTGAGGCGGCTCGCGTGGCCGAGGGAGTCGGTCACGAAGGTCACGCCGTCAATGCGGGGCAGCTGCTCAACCAGCTGCAAGGTCGTGGAGCCCGAGTCGATGTAGACGAAGGTGTCGGGCTCGATGAGCTCGATGGCCTTGGCCGCGATGAGCCCCTTGTCGGCCGTGTGCAGGTCGCTGCGCTCGGGGATGGTGAGGTCGCGCGTGATGTGGGCGCGCTCGAGGCTCGTGGCCCCGCCGTGGACCTTGGCCACCCGGTGCGCCTTGTCAAGGACCGCGAGGTCACGCCTGATGGTGGAGACGGTGACGCCAAACTCCTCGGCAAGCTCGGGCACGGAAACCGAACCCTTCTGGTGGACGAGCTCGACGATGGCGTTCAGGCGGTCCTCGGCAAACATGGCGCTACTCCTCCTCGGGGTACACGACTCCCCAACTCGCGCGCAGCTCGGTCATGAGCTCCATGACGTCGGCGGCGTAGTCGATGAGCTTGAGGCGCGCCTCGTCGCCGGCAACGGCTGCCTCCAGGTCGGCCATCTCGTAGCAGAGCGCGTAGGCCTCGGTGCCGGCCGCGATCTGCTCCTTGTGGCCGTCCTCGGTCCACACGATGGTGGCATGGTCGGCGCGCGGGTAGTCGGAAATCTCGATATAGCACTTATCGTACGAGATAACCGCGCGCTTGGGCTGCTTGGAGTGCAAAGAAAGGCTCAGGATTCCGAGCTGCCCGGCGGCGTTGCGGCAGACCACGCCACCGGCCACGTCCACGCCCGTCTCGCACACGTTTCCGAGAGAGACCACCTCGGTGGGCTGGCTGTCCATGGCGAGACGCATGACGGAGAGCGCATAGACGCCGATGTCGAGCATGGCGCCGCCGGCCAGCGAGCGGTTGTAGAAGCGGTTGGTGAGGTCGCCGTACTCCTTGTAGCTGCCAAAGTTGAGCTGGGCGAGGTTCATGGGGCCGAACTCCCCCGCCCTGGCGCGGCGGTTTATCTCGGCGTAGAGCGGCATGTGCAGGACGGTGGTGGCGTCCATGAGCACCACGTTGTGCTCGGCGGCCAAGGCGCGCGCCTCGTCGAGCTCGGCGGAATTGAGCGTGATGGCCTTCTCGCACAGGACGTGCTTGCCGGCAGCAAGGGCGCCGCGCAGGTAGGCGATGTGGGTGTTGTGGGGCGTGGTGATGTAGACCGCGTCGATGTCCGGGTCGGCGTAGAGGTCCTCGGCCGTCTCGTAGACCTTCTCCACGCCGTAGCGCTCGGCAAAGGCGTGGGCCTTGGAGGCCGTGCGGTTGGCGACGCCGGCGAGCTTGCGGCCGGCAAGCTCCATGGACTGCGCCATCTGGTTGGCGATGACGCCGCAGCCGATGACCGCCCAGCGAAGCTGGGGCGCCGCGAAGATGTCACTCGGGAACGGCTGGTCCGCGACGGCCGCAAAAGCCGCCTTGGCCGCAGCAGCAGCGTCGAGCGGGGCCGTGGGCTGAACCTGCGCGTCCCGAGGCGCCGCGGGCTGGGCCGCCGCAGGCTGCGTCTCCGCGGACTGCGAAGCCGTAGGCTGCGCCTGCACGGGCTGGTTAGTATCCGCCATGAGGTACTCCCATCTAAGAGCCATCTCTTTTGACGAGCCTACTTTCTCACATTCACGCGCGTTTGTGCGCGTCTATGCGCGTTTTCACCTGCAAACGGTAGCATTTCGCGCGCAAACGGCACACGAACACGCACAGACACGCGCAAAGAAGCGCCAATGACCAGAAAACGCGATGTTGGCGCGTGGCCTTGCATATTCCTTATGGGTAATATCATTACAAGAAAAGGAGGAGCTAATGCCTACCGTGAGCATGTTCTTTGGTGTGATAATTCGCATGTACTGGCAAGACCACATGCCCCCGCACTTTCACGCTTACTACCAAAACGACTCTGCTTTGTTTGACCTAGAGGGAAAATCTGTTAGAGGGCTCGCCTCCCAAAAAGCAGACCAGCCTTGTAGTGGCTTGGTCTGCGATCCATCACGATGAGCTGCTTGCAAACTGGGAGCTTTCGCAGAAGAAAGAGGAAGTGTTTAAAATCGACCCTCTTCGCTAGGGCGGTGATTCAAGTGACTGATATCTCTGCTTACAAGACGTTTCTTCCGGTGAAGGAAGCCACGGCCGTTGACTCTTGCCATGTAGACGTGGCGTTCATTGATGGGCGCAGCGCCAGGGTTGATTTCTCCGACATCATCGGAGATGGCCCGTGGGCTCCCCTGGCTGACCCCAATTTTTTCAAGCTCGCCCATGCAGAGTACGACACCGTCATCTGGACGGAAGACATAGACGTCTCCCCCGAATACGTCTGGGACCTCGCCAAGGATCAGCTAGAGCAGGCAACGTCCTAACAAAGGGCACAACGAATCGAAAGCCGCGGCCGCTCGCACCGTGAGCCCTGCAATCTGGCAGCTCGGACGTCTGACAGTCGCCACGAACAAGAGGCCCCTACAGGAC
>CAVHKV010000013.1:0-6990 GCA_963636635.1 uncultured Bacteroidales bacterium | reverse complement strand
CCAGATTGCGACCGACCGTTTCCAAACATGGCCTCTCCAATCGACCGAAGGACCGTCTGAGACCATGATAAACGTCGACGCCCAGCGGCTCCACTCATGCCTAGGGCCCGCGAAAATAGGTTAGGATAGGCTTGTCGGTCAAAGGAGGGCCCATGTTTTTTGACTACTGCGAGCTTTCGGATGGTACCCAGGTGGGCTACTCGGAACGCCTGGACGACGGTAATATCGACGTCATTGCCGAGCTGCCGATATTCGAGGGATTCAAGACCGCTCGCTTCACCCTGCCAGCCCTGCTTTGCACCTTCAACGACGGCTTCTCCGAAGAGGAACTTACGGGCCTGACCAAGTTCATCCGCAACAACGCTCAGCTCATCTCCCGCTTTTCCGATGAGGTGTCGAAAGACTATGCCTAACCTCTTCAAGTTCAAGGGCCTAGTTATCTTCTTTTGGGCCATGGAGAACGACGAGCCGGTCCACGTACACGTCCAAAGAGGTACGCCCTCAGCAGGGGCTACCAAAATCTGGCTTACCCGTACCGGTGGTTGTATGGTGGCAAGCAACAGCTCGGGCCTGAACAAGCGCGAACTTGCCGACACCTGTGAATTCATCTGCGCGAACCATAGTGAAATCTGCAGCCGCTGGAAGTCATTCTTCCATGGTGACCTTACGTTTTATCGATAAGGGCGCGTTGCCATAATCGATGAAGCTTGGCCCTTGCGTTTGCGGGGAGGGGTGTCGTGTGGGCAGGAAGAAGGTCGTCTACGTTCAGAAGAGGCGGAGGGGCTGTCTTTGGGCATGCCTGGCGCTCGTAGTCGTCTGCCTCGCCATATATGCCGTTGCGTTTGCCCTGTGCGTCGCCGCGGGCGTTGGTCTCTGGTTCCTGGCGCGGATGGTTTGGCGCTCCCTTGTGCGAGAAAAGCCCGAGAGCGAGTTCGTTGAGCACGGCATGGGCATGGCACCCGTGACGAGGAAGACGCTTGCCGCCATTCCTTGCGTGCTGCTTAGCCTCTGTCTAATTGGCGCCCTCGGCGGCACCACGTCAGGCACGAGGACTCTGGATGGCGGTAACGAGGCGACACCCGTTGCGTCTACCGCAACGTCGGCGCCGGGCACGTCGCAGGCCGCGACGACCTCCCAAGCTGCGACAACGGACGCGGCAACGGACGCGGCCACGTCCGCGGCCGCGGAGGCCCAGTCCGCGGAGCAATCCGAAGCCACCGCCCTCGACCTCTCCAACATCCCGGCCTACTCGGGCTCGCCCTATGTGAAGCTTGCCGACGCGCCCGCCTTCACCGACGAGGAGAAGGCGCGCTCGAGCTTTGAGGACTACAGCCAGCTCGACTCGCTCGGGCGCTGCGGCGTGGCCTTTGCGCTCATCGGCACCGAGACCATGCCCACCGAGGAGCGCGGCAGCATCGGCATGGTCAAGCCCAGCGGCTGGCACACCGTGCGCTACGACGGCGTGGTGGACGGCAAGTACCTCTACAACCGCTGCCATCTCATCGGTTACCAGCTCGCCGGCGAGAACGCCAACCCGCTCAACCTCATCACTGGCACGCGCTACCTCAACGTGGAGGGCATGCTGCCCTTTGAGGACGAGGTCGCCGCCTACGTGGAGCGCACGAACAACCACGTGCTCTACCGCGTGACGCCGGTGTTTGAGGGCCAGAACCTCGTGGCGTCCGGCGTGCGCATGGAGGCGTGGTCGGTGGAGGACGCCGGCGCGGGCGTGAGCTTTGACGTCTACTGCTACAACGTGCAGCCCGGCATCACGATTGACTACGCAACCGGCGACAGCGAGCTTGCGGAGGGTATGCAGGCCGATGCGGGCGGCGACGGCGCGGCGGGAGAGGCTTCGGGTGGCTCGGCGGATGCGGGGTCCGGCTCGTCCGACGAGACGCAGCAGAGCTACGTGCTCAACACGAACACCATGAAGTTCCACCGCCCGGGCTGCAGCTCCGTCTCGACCATGAAGGCCAAGAACCGCCAGGACTTCACGGGCACCCGCCAGGAGCTTATCGATAAGGGCTACAGCCCCTGCGGCAAGTGCAACCCGTAACTTGCAAGACGAGGTCGTGGACTCGAACGAGAAGATCGGACGGTGCACAAAGCGCTTTCTCGTGAGCTACATCGAGCTCAGGGGTAGCAAGCCGGTGTGGGGGAGTGGCTGCACGCACCGCATGGCCTGCACTGCTGCTGTCCCGCAGAGGCAATGCGGTTCGGCCCCGCTTGCGTTGTTCAGCGATGGGCAGCCAAAACCTGCGTATCCCGCCGCGGCCTCGGCGAGCGCTCGGGCGCTTTGGCTACAATTTAGCTACCTATGAGAGGAGCCGCTGATGAGCAGCTTTGAGAACCTTCGCGTCGTGGACAATTTCTACCAGACGTCGCTTTTCTTCCCCATGCCAACGGTGATCATCAGCACCTTGTGCGAGGACGGCAGCACGAGCCTCGGGCCCTACTCGCTGGTGCAGCCCTACTACGTGGCCGGCAAGGACTACTACGCGATGCTGCTGTGCTGCCGCAACTCGTCCAACACCGCGCAGAACATCCTGCGCAACGGCAAGTGCGCGCTCAACTTCATCGACGACAAGCCCTCCAGCTTCAAGGAGGCCGTCAAGCTTTCGTGGCCGGGCGACAAGCCCTCCGAGAAGATGCCCAAGTGCAAGTTCAAGCTCGAGACCAGCGGCATCGAGGAGGAGACGGGCGAGAAGCGCCCGATGGTGCTCACCGACGCCATCCAGGCCATAGAGTGCACCTGGATGCGCGAGCTCGACGGTGCCGATGCGGACCAGCCCGGCCAGCTGAGCGGCTACGAGCCCCCGTACCACGACTTTAATGGCATCACGAGTCAGTTTGGCGCCCACTTCATCCTGCGCGTCGACCGCATCCTCATGAAGAAGCGCTACAGCGACGCCATCATCCGCGGCGTCACTGCGCGTGACTTCCCGCCGCTGCCTGTGGACTACGGCTACCGCGACTCCAAGAACTTCTGGTTCCACCGCAAGCGCCACATGCGCGCCGAGCTGCTGCAGGTGCGCAAGACCACCATCGAGTCTGTGCGCTACGCCGCCAAGAGGGTCGACGACAAGGTCAAGTTCACCGACGAGGCGCTCGAGACCGTCCTGGGCGTCCCGCGCGTCTTCTTGCCCGCGGTGCTCAAGGGCTGCGTGGCCTGGGCAAAGGAGAACGGCGTGGAGCTCATCACGGCCGAGCACATGCAGATCATCAACGACAAGCGCTCCAAGGAGAAGAACAAGCGCTAGGTGTGCTTGCTGCTACCATCCAAAGGGACAATGAGCCCCACCCGCTGCCTGCGGCTGGCCGGGGCATGTATGAGGGGGAATTTCATGGCGAACTTCACGCTGACGTGCTGCTCCACGGCCGACCGCTCCAAGGCGTTCTTTGACGCGAGGGAGATTCCCTACGCCTGCTTCCACTGGCAGGAGAGCGGCGTTGACCACCTGGACGATCTCTACCAGTCCGTGAGCCCCAGCGAGTTCTACGCCGCCATCAAGGACGGTGCCACGCCCACGACCTCGCAGCCGAGCGTGGGCGAGTTCGCCGAGCTCTGGGAGCCCATCGTGGCGGCGGGCTCTGACGTGCTGCACATCTCGCTTTCAAGCGGCCTTTCCGGCGAGTTCAGCGCTGCCGAGGTGGCAGCCCGCCAGGTCACGGCCGAGCATCCGGACCGCCGCGTGCTCGTAGTCGACTCCCTGGGCGCAAGCTCGGGCTACGGCATGCTCGTGGAGTACGTGGCCGACCTGCGCGATTCCGGCGCCTCGCTCGACGCGGCCTACGAGTGGGCGCAGGGCCACCGCCTCAACGTCCACCACTGGTTCTTCTCGACTGACCTTACGAGCTACGTGCGCGGCGGCCGCGTCTCGCGCGTGAGCGGCTTCGTTGGCTCGGCGCTCAAGATCTGCCCCGTGCTCAACATGAACGACGCCGGCAAGCTCATCCCGCGAGACAAGATTCGCACCAAGGCCAAGGCGGCCAAGGACATGCTCGCCCGCATGGAGGAACATGCCGAGGGCGGCCACGCCTACAGCGGCAAGTGCATGCTCTCCATGAGCGCCTGCCGCGAGGACGCCGAGCACGTGCGCGCCCTGGTGGAGGAGGCCTTCCCGGCGCTGGCCGGCAAGGTGGAGATCAACGACATCGGCACGGTGATCGGCTCCCACACCGGCCCCGGCACCGTGGCCCTCTTCTTCATGGGCGACGAACGCGGGGAGTAGGGGCCACGGATTGCGGGTTGCGGCGTCGGATGGTGGCTGAGCCGTCTTGGGGGTCGCGAGCCCGGCTTTGCGATCGTTTTGCGGGCCCTTTGAGACCGAACCCCAAAGCGGGGCTCTGTTGTGCCCGTGGGCGGGCAGCTATCAGCCAATCTTGCATAAGGAATTGGATTGAAGAAGCCGGACCCCTTCGGGCCCGGCTTTGCTAGTCTTGATCTTCTTGCAGGGCGGCCACGCTTGCGCGTTCCACAATCTCGGGGAGCACGGCTATACGCACCACCTCGCCGCCGGTTGTGCCGTTGATCTTGTCAACGAGACGCCGCACGGCTAGCGCGCCCATGCTCGCCTTGGGCACGCGCATCGTGGTGAGCGGCGGGTTGCACGTGGCCGAGGCGGTCTCGTCGTCAAAACCCATGATCGAGATGTCTTCGGGCACGCGGTAGCCGTGGTTTTGCAGTGCGCGCATCGCGCTGATGGCGATGACGTCGTTGTCTGCGTAGAACGCCGTGGGCAGGTAGAGGTCGTTGTCCAGGTATTCCTTCATGTCGGCGTAGGCCGTCTCGAGCGTTGAGCCCACGCCTACGATTGAGTGCGCCGGGTTCACGTCGAGGTTCATACCGCGCGCGGCGGAAAGGTAGCCCTCGCGCCGCTCCAAGAAGTTGCGGATCTCCGTTGAGCTATGCAAGTAGCCAATCTCACGGTGGCCTGCGTTTGCCAGGTAGCGCACCGCGGACCAGGCCCCGCGCGTGTTGTCGATGACCACGCTGTCGAGCTTCTTGGTGGGGAACCAGTTGTCGAGAAGCACGATGGGCACGCCCAACCGCATGAACTGCCCCACGTCGCTGGCGCGCATCTCGGTGGCAAGCAGAATGATGCCCGCACACTTGACCGTGCGGATGGCGGCCAGCTGCTCCTCGCGGTCTTGCTGGGCATAGAAGTACGAGACCGAGAGCCGGTGGTAGCCCTGTGCGTAGGTGGCGTCGCTTACGCCCTTGATGAGGCTTTCGAAAAAAGACGTGTCGGAGACCACACGGCCGTGCGCCTTGTAGACGACAAGAAGCAGGGTGCTCGTCTTCCTGGGCGTCTCGGTTGCCGCGTACTCGTAGCCAAGCTCACGTGCACACGCGAAGACGTGCTCGCGAGTCTCGGTTCCCACGCCGGGCCTGTTGCGAAAGACTAGCGAGACCGTTGCCGGGCTTACGCCGGCCGCCTTTGCCACGTCGCGTGCCGTCACCTTTGCCATTTCATCTCCCTCGCTTCCCGCCGTCCGTCACAAGCGCCGCACGGGCCAAATTAAGCCGGCCGCGCATGCCTGGGACCCCGGCCAATCCTTCGTCATGGCCAGCGCCATATGGCGTATGGCGCGCAGTTTAGTACTAAAGGTTTAGTAACACTTCCTCTTCTCGGTGAGCGGCCTGCTATGTCCTACTCTGCGTAATGGCAGGTAAAACCGCATGTGAATACAAGATTCGTTGTGTCGGTTAGCGTTGTAGACGTTTAGTTGAGCAAGCAGACGCCACGCGAACAGAGAAGGGAAGAACATGGACAAGGTCAAGCTGGGGTTCGTCCCCACGCGCCGGAGTATCTTCAGCGCGCCCGACGCCGTCAAGTACCGCGGCCTCACCGCCGAGCGCTTGCGCGAGCTGGGCGTCGACTTTGTAGACATCGACGATATCAACGACGAGGGCCTGCTCTTCGATGACTGCCACGTCGCCCCCATCGTCGAGAAGTTCCGTGCGGCCGGGGTCGACGGTATCTTGCTCTGTCACGCCAACTTCGGCACCGAGTACCTCTGCGCTCGCCTGGCCAAGGAGCTGGGCCTGCCCGTCCTCCTCTGGGGCCCGCGCGACGAGCGCCCCGAGCCCGATGGCACCCGCCTGCGCGACAGCCAGTGCGGCTTGTTTGCCACCGGTAAGGTCCTGCGCCGCTTCCAGGTACCCTTCACGTACATGACCAACTGCCGTCTCACCGATCCCGAGTTTGCTCGTGGCGTCTGGGACTTCTTGGCCGTCTGCAACGTGGTCAAGACATTCCGCAACGCGCGCATCCTCCAAATGGCCACGCGCCCCTTCGACTTCTGGTCCACCATGTGCAACGAGGGCGAGTTGCTCGAGAAGTTCAACATCCAGCTTTCTCCCATCCCCATGACCGAGCTCGTCCAAGCCGTCCGCGCCGCGCAGGCCGACGAGCCTGCCATGACCGCGATGCTCGCCCATATCAGAGAGAGCTTTGAGGTTTGCATCCCCGAGGACAAGGTCCCCGAGGTGGCGGGCCTGGCCATCGCCATGAAGCGCCTCATCGAGAAGTACGGCTGCAACGCCGGTGCCATCCAGTGCTGGAACGCGCTGCAAGACGAGCTGGGCATCATGCCCTGCGCCGCAAACGCGATCCTCAACGAGATGGGCATCCCCATCGTCTGCGAGACCGATATCCACGGCGCCATCACCGCGCTCATGGTCGAGGCGGCAGATCTCGGCCGTCACCGCGGCATGTTCGCCGACTGGACCGTTCGCCACCCCGACAACGAGAACGGCGAGCTGCTCCAGCACTGCGGGCCCTGGCCCTGCTCGGTTGCCTGTGCCAAGCCCAAGCTCACCTACCCGCTGGCCTTCGACCATCCCGGTGCGCTTACCGCCGAGGCCAAGCACGGCGTACTCACCCTGGCCCGCTTTGACGGCGACAACGGCGAGTACTCGCTGCTCTTGGGCAACGCCCGCGGCATCGACGGCCCGGCCGGCATGGGCACCTACCTGTGGGT
>CAVHKV010000012.1:0-6486 GCA_963636635.1 uncultured Bacteroidales bacterium | reverse complement strand
AGCGCTTCCCTGACACGGAAGAGGTCACAAGTTCAAATCTTGTAACGCCCACCACAAAGTCACGGGCCAGAGGCAAAAGCTTCTGGCCCGTTTTCTTTTGCTCGTGACTCTCCGTAAGGTGCATTACCATCTAAAAGATTGTCTTGAGTCGGCCCTTCGAGGATTGGGTTGCATCGTGAACAAGAGATTCCTGGTCTGCGGCATCCGTGGCGCCGAGCGCCGCAACGTCAGCAACTTCTTCATCTCCAAGGAAAATGACGACCTGTGCCTTGCAGAGGCCCTGGTCTCGGGCGAGGGCGAGGCCAAGAGGATCCTCTCGGCCTACGAGATCGACGAGATCATCGTCATCGGCTCCGTCTCGCTTCTGGGCGAGAAGGGCGCCGAGGCCGCCGGCGTGAAGATGGCGCTCAACGACGGCATCGACGTCATGACGGCCGACGTCCGCAACCTCAGCGGCTTCGACTTCTTCCGCTACCGCATGACGCAGTTCACGATGGGCATCAGCATCGACCTCGCCGACTCGCTGGGCGAGATCGACCCGGCCCGCCGCGAGGAGCTCGTGGGCTTTGCCCGCTCGCTTGCGCCTGACGTGGCCGCCGCTCTGCCCGCGCTCTTTGCCGGCGGGCGCATCCGTTCCAAGTTTGACGAGAAGGCCGGCGAGCTCTCGCTCGAGGACCTCGACTGGCTCTTCCGCTACCTCTACTGTGAGATGAACCCCGTCTACAAGATGCGCCCCCAGCGCAGCAACCTGTCGGTGCCCATCTCCTTCGTGCCCATCTCGTCCTCCTTTGGCTTTGAGGACGTCACGCTGTTCCAGAACCTCCTTGCGAGCCTGGTGCAGGAGCCCGGCGTGGACGCCGAGCTCTATGTGGACCTCCACGGCCTGCCCACCGAGGCCGCCGGCATCTGCGCGAGCACCCTCTACTCGCTCTCCGACGACCCCAAGGCCCGCATCCACGTCGCCGCGAGCGCGAGCGTCCACCACGCCGACCTGCCCGGCTTCTTCTGGGTGGACATGCAGCAGCGCCACTATCGCATCGACAAGCTCATGGCGGGCATCCGCTCCTTCCTCAACAACGGCAAGACCGACATCCTGCGCTCCTACTGGGACGAGGCCAAGCTCGCGAACCCCAAGCTCGAGAACCCCTATGTGGACGAGATCCTCATGGCCATGGGGTACGTGGACGCGGGCATCTCGCTGTGCAACATCGACGAGCTCACCACCGGCCTGCTCGCCCTGCGCCGCCTGCTCAACCACCCCGAGCAGGCGCCCGAGCCCTCCCAGGAGGAAGACGCCTTCGTGGTGATGATGCTGAGGGAGAGCGTGCTTCGCGACTACGGCGCCCTCATGGACGAGACCGAGGGCGGCCTCGACCCCTTCGAGCTCGTGAAGTGGGGCTTTAGCAAGAAGTTCTTCCAGCAGGTCATCACCATCATCGAGTCGCTCGTCCCCGCGCAGCTCATCTCCCGCGGCGTGCTGTACCCGGCCGTGAGCGACGAGGAGGTGCTGGCCTACAAGAAGGCCGTGAACATGCACTACTGGGACGGCCTGCCCTCCCAGCGCTGGATGTTCAAGGACCTGGACCACTACTTCGTCAAGTTCTACGCGCGCTTTGCCGTTGACTACCGCAGCCGCGCGGTGCCGCCCAACGTGCAGTACACCCGCGCCCGCGTGGCCTCGGTCTTTGGCAAGTCGCTCGAGCAGAGCAACGTCCTGCCGGCCCACTCGCTGCTTGCCGACGAGGACCTGCTTGCTGACTTGCTCCAGCGCTACTACGACCTGGGCACCTTCCGCAACACCGTCAACCACGCCGAGCGCATCGATGACACGGTGCCCTCGCTCGAGCCCACCTCGCCGGTGTGGAAGCGCGCCGAGGAGCTCATCCGCGGCTTCATCGAGTGCTACGAGAAGGTGCTGGCCGCCATCGGCGACAGGCGTCCCGACGACCTCAAGCCGCTCGTGCAGGCCGAGTTCAAGGAGTACTTCTTCAACCACGGCCCCAAGTGCGACCCGGAGTACAACACGGTGGTGGGCTACACGGCCAGCAACCGCGCCAGGCCGCGCCGCAGGTTTGGTAACGGCAACGGCGGCGGCTTTAACCGCGGCGGTAACGGCGGTGGCGGCAACGGCGGCTACCGCGGTGGTAACCGCAACGGCGGAAACGCCGGCGGCAACGGATTTGCGCAGACCAGCGCGAGCGCGCAGGCGCCGGGCGCGGCCGCGGACGAGAACGTGACCGTCACGGTCACGCTGCCCAAGTCAACGCTCGATGCCGCCGTCAGCGGCAAGTCAAAGAAGAAGGGCGAGCTCGTCGTCCGCATCTCGCTTGAGTAGGGGAGCGCGCGTGGCAAACGAGAAGGCGCAAGGGGCCTTGGCCCTGCGCAAGGAGATCTGGGTCATCGCGGTGCCGGCCGTCGTGGAGAGCCTGTTCAACACGTTCTCCTCCATGATCGACTCCCGCATGATCTCACGCGTGGGCACCAAGGCCATCGCGGCCATCAGCGTCACCAACCAGCCAAGGCTGTTCGTCTACTGCATCTTCTTTGCGATGAACACCGCGCTCTCGGCGCTGGTGGCCCGCAGCGTGGGCGCAAAGGACCAGCGGCGCGCCAACGGGCTGCTCGTCACGGCGATGTGGCTCACGGTTGCGGCGTCGCTCGCGCTGGGCGCGCTGTGCTCGGCCCTCGCCTGGCCCATCATGCAGGTGTGCTCCGGCCAGGCCGACACCATGGAGCTCTCGGTGGGCTACTTCCGCATCCTGATGCTCTTCACGGTGTTCAACACCGCCTTCATGCTCATCAACGCCGCGCTGCGAGGCTGCGGCTGCACCAAGGTGACGATGCAGACCAACGTCGCCTCCACGCTCGTGCACATCGGCCTCAACTACCTCATCATCGAGGGGCGCTTTGGCTTCCCGCGCCTGGGCGTGATGGGCGCGGCCGTCTCCACCGTGGTGGGCTACGTGGTGGCCCTGGGCATCAGCCTGTACAAGCTGGGCGACGAGGGCCAGTTCGTGAACCTGCGCTACATCATGGGCCAGCAGGTGCGCGCCACCCGCGAGGCGGCGCTCGAGCTCTACGGCCTGTGGAAGAACATCTGCTTGGAGAACCTGCTCACGCGCGTGGGCTACCTGCTCGGCTCCATCATGACGGCGCGCACCGGCTCGCTCGACACCTCCGTCTACCACGTCACGCTCAACCTCATGAACGTGAGCTTTGCCATCGGTGACGGCCTGCAGGTGGCCTCGGTTGCGCTCGTGGGCAAGTCGGTGGGCAAGGGCGACGTGAAGGACGTGCGCGCCTACACCAGGGCCATCTTCCTGGCCGGTATGGGTTGCGCGCTCGTGCTCGCGCTGCTCTACGCCTTTGGCGGCAACTTCTACTACGGCCTGTTCTCCGACGAGGCCGAGTTCGTTGCCCGCGGCTGCATCGCCGGCTACATCGTGGCCGCCATGACGCCGTTCCAGATTCCGCAGATCATCTTCAACGGCGTTCTCAAGTGCATGGACTGCACCAGGCAGACCCTCTACATCACGGTCTTCACGGTGACCTTCCTGAACGTGGTGCTCGACTACCTGTTCTGCTTCGTGCTGGGCTTTGGCCTCTGGGGCATCATGGCCGCCATCTTCATCACCCAAGACGTCCGCGCCATCCTCCTCGAGCTCGTCTACCGCAAGCGCCTCCCCGAGCTCGAAGCGAGCATGGGGTAGGGGACAGCGCGTTGGCTTTGCGAGTGGTGTCTGCGTTCCTTCTATATCGTGAGCCGTCGGAGCGGCATGTCCGCCAAGCAAACATTCCGCAGCCGCCTATGGTCTGAAACTCTCGGGTGCAGGCGAGCGAGGACGTTTGCGTTCGGGCATAGCGCGTAGGCGGTTTGCGGGTTTGCGCATGAGGTTTGCCCCGGCGTAGCTGCATCATCCGGCTGTTTGTACTACGCTGAACAAGTTGTGAAAAGGCGAGGCAGCCCGGCGCGGAGCCGCTGGGACAAAAATGCGAGGAAACCATCATGAGCGCAGCGCGCGTGACCATGAAAGACATTGCCGCCAAGGTGGGCGTTTCGGTGAACACGGTCCACAAGGCCGTGAGCAACAAGCCTGGCGTCTCCGATGCCGTGAGGGCCGAGATCCTGGCCTGCGCCGAGCAGATGGGCTACCACAGAAACGAGAGCGCCTCCGTTTTGCGTAGGCGTGACCTGCGCGTTTGCGTCTGCCTACCTTCTGACAAGCAGGAAGGCAGCTTCTTCTTTGGCTATCTTTGGCGTGGCATCAGGCGCTATGCGAGCGAGTACCTCGACCATGGCATCGTCTTTGAGATGCGCCCGTACGAGATGGGCTCCTACGCCGCGGCGCTCGAGGAGCTGCGCGGGCAGTGCGGTGGGCCAGAGACCCCCGACGGCCTCATCGCCTACGTGCCGGTTGAGCCCGGCGCCACCGAGCTGCTGACCGAGATTTCCGCCCTCGGCGTCTCGGTGGTGCTGCTCGACGGCGACCGTCCCAACACCGGCAGGCTGGGAGCCGCGGTGGCAGGGTACGCCGAGGCGGGCAACCTCATGGCCGAGCAGGCGCTCAACCTGCTCTCCGCCTACGACGGCTCCGAGAAGATCCTGCTCTTGGCCGGCGACCCCCACACCGACTCCCACGCCGACGTGGCCCGCGTCTTCCACGAGCGCTTTGGCGAGCGCGGCCTGGACTACACGGTGCGCGACCTCTACGGCGCCCACGGCCAGGTGGCCGAGCTGCGCCAGAGCCTGCGCACCCTGCTCGGCGCCGCCGATGCTCCGGGCCTGGTCTGCAGCGTCTTCGCCGTTGGTTCGGAGGTCGTGGCCGACACCCTGGTTGAGCTGGGGCTCGTTGGCAAGATCCGTGTCATCGCGAGCGACCTCTTCCCAGAGAACGTCATCGCCCTGCGCCGCGGCATCTTCACCAACATCGTCTACAAGGACCCGGCAGGCATGGCCTACGGCGGCGCCGCCATGCTGGGCGACTACCTGCTCAAGGGCCAAAAGCCCGAGCAAAAGGTCCTTCGCGGCTCGGCAGACCTGGTCTTCCGCAGCAACCTAGACCACTACATCCAAGCCGCCGGCGTGGAGCTGTAGGTCGCAAGCGCTTTTCGGGTGCGAATTCTGCGACATCGTGAGCCGCCGGAGCGGTATGCCCGAAAAGCAAACATTCCGCAGCAGCCTATGGTTTGAGACCCTCGAGTGCAGGTGAGCGAGGACGTTTGCGTTCGGGCATAGCGCGCAGGCGGTGACCGGTAGCGATGGTCGATCGAGGACGTCTCTGCGCGGGCGGTAGCCGGTAACGATAGTTGAGCGGGGACGTTTGCGAGCGGGCGCGCCGTATCGCGCGGGCGAGGCCGTTTGCAAGCGGGTGCGCCGTGCAGGCGGGTGGCGGTCTGCGGGTGCGCTCGTCCTTCTGTGCAGCATATGTGAATAAGTGCGGGACTCCTTTTCCGTGAGCGGTAGCAATTCGCCGCTGAGTGAACGTTTACTCTGGAATAAAGTGAACGTTCACCTAAACACTGCTACAATGCCCACGGAACTAAGCAAGCAGGCGTATTGCCGCAAGGAGGAACGCGTTATGAAAAAGTTCATGGACGACAAGGATTTCTTGCTGAGCACCCCCACGGGCGAGAAGCTCTTCCACGAGTTTGCCGAGGGCATGCCCATCGTTGACTACCACTGCCACATCTCCCCGCAGGAGATCTTCGAGAACAAGTCCTTCAAGTCCATCACCGAGGTCTGGCTGGGCGGCGACCACTACAAGTGGCGCCTCATGCGCGCCAACGGCGTGGACGAGCGCTACATCACCGGCGACGCCGACGACCGCGAGAAGTTCCAGAAGTGGGCCGAGACCCTGGGCCGCTGCGTGGGCAACCCGGTCTTTGAGTGGAGCCACCTCGAGCTCAAGCGCTTCTTTGGCTACGAGGGCGTGCTCAACGGAAACACCGCCCAGGAGGTCTGGGACCTCGCCAACGCCAAGCTCGCCACCCCGGAGTTCAGCTGCCGCGAGCTCATCAAGCGCTCCCGTGTCCGCATGATCTGCACCACCGACGACCCGGCCGACTCCTTCGAGTGGCACCAGAAGATCGCCGCCGACGAGACCTTCGACGTGAAGGTCGTCCCGGCCATGCGCCCCGACGCCGCCCTTCGCATCGAGCGCGGCCAGGAGTTCGCCGACTACATGAAGAAGCTCTCCGGCGTGGCCGAGCTGCCCGTCACCAACTACGCCGAGCTCAAGGCCGCCATCGCCAAGCGCTATGACTTCGTCGCCTCCCTCGGCTGCGTCGCCTCCGACCACGCGCTCGACTACGTGATGTACGTCCCGGCCACCGAGGCCGAGGTCGAGGCCATCTTCGCCAAGGGCCTTGCCGCTGAGCCGCTCACCGAGCACGAGGTCCTGCAGTACAAGACCGCCTTCATGCAGTTCCTCGCCAGCGAGTACGTGCGCCTGGGCTGGGCCATGCAGCTCCACTTTGGCTGCAAGC
>CAVHKV010000011.1:0-6387 GCA_963636635.1 uncultured Bacteroidales bacterium | reverse complement strand
TTGTATTTGTTTGCCGCGCTTGCTTATGACGGGCATCCCGTTTTTTGGGGGGGGGATGACTTTCCGCCCGCACGCTTTTCTGCTGGCATCGCGGAATGGCGGGGCGCATTTTTCCGCGCAAAAAGGAGATGGCGGCTGAGCGAGAGGTTCTTTTGCCGTTGTCGGAACAATCGGTTTGGGAGCCTTACAAACTGTTTGGCGGCGCAGGTATGGCTTCAAAAATGTCCCTTTAGATGCGTTGTTGTTTGCAAAGTGTAACGAACCTGCAGGTAAACGGCGCTATTCATAGCTCCCTCATCAACCGTTCGCCGATTGGAAAACTAGTCGTAACTCAGGCGAATTCCGCCATAAACCTGCAGTTATGACAATTAGTTAGGCTAGAAAACAAACTGTGCGAGGTTTGCCGCTTACGGGGGCGAGCGTCGTGTCTTTGGCGCTTTTGGAGAGAATCGAGTAAAGCGAAACCGGCTGCGTCCGGTTGCTTTGCGCGAGTGCGGGGGAGGGCCCGCCGCCCATGTGGGCGCGCTCCATAGCTGACGGTCGTAGGTGACAAACCCCGCCTTCGACAACGAAGGGAGCACCATGCTGATCGTTGGCAACGGCCGCGTCATCACTCGTGACGCAACCAACCCCTACCTCGAGCACGGAGCGGTCGTCATCGAGGGCGACACCATCGTCTCCATCGGCAACGAGGCCGAGCTTGTGGCTGCCAACCCCGGTGCCGAGTATGTGGACGCCCACGGCGGCGTCATCATGCCGGGCCTTATCAACTGCCACACTCACATCTACTCCGGCCTTGCCCGCGGCCTTGCCATCGAGGGCTGCAACCCCACCAACTTCCTCGAGAACCTCGAGCAGCAGTGGTGGAAGATCGACGACAACCTCACGCTGGACGGCACGCGCGCCAGCGCCTACGCCACCATCCTGGACTCCCTGCGTGACGGCGTCACCACCATCTTCGACCACCACGCCAGCTTCTGCGAGATCCCGGGCAGCCTCTTCGCCATCAAGGACGTGGCCGAAGAGCTCGGCATGCGCTCCTGCCTGTGCTACGAGGTGAGCGACCGCCGCGGAACCGAGAAGCGCGACCAGTCCATCGCCGAGAACGCAGAGTTTGCCCAGTGGGCAGCCAAGCAGCGCGCCGAGGGCAACACCATGGTGGCCGCCATGTTCGGCGGGCACGCCACCTTCACCCTCTCCGACGAGACCATGGACAAGATGGCCGAGGCCAACAGCGGTCTCACGGGTTTCCACATCCACGTCTGCGAGGGCATGAACGACGTCTGGGACTCCCGCCTCAATCGCGGCGGCATCAGCCCGGTGGAGCGCCTGCTACAGCACAACCTGCTCGGACCGGACACCATGCTCGGCCACTGCATCCACGTCACGCCGGCCGAGATGGACATCGTGAAGGACACCGGCACCTGGCTCGTGAACAACCCCGAGTCCAACATGGGCAACGCCGTGGGCTGCGCGCCTGTGCTCGAGTTCTTCCGCCGCGGCATCCCGGTGTGCATGGGCACCGACGCCTACACGCACGACATGCTCGAGAGCCTCAAGGTCTTCCTCATCATCCAGCGCCACAACGCCGCCATGCCCAACGTTGGCTGGGGCGAGGCCATGACGATGCTGTTCGAGAACAACGCCAAGATGGCCTCCAAGTACTTCGGCCGCACGCTGGGCACGCTGGCCCCGGGCGCCGCGGCAGACGTCATCGTGATGGACTACCCGGTCTTCACGCCCTTTGGCGCCGAGAACGTGGACGGCCACATGCTCTTCGGCATGATGGGCAAGAACTGCCGCACCACCATCGTCAACGGCAAGGTCCTCTACAAGGACCGCGAGTTCGTCGCCTTTGACGAGGAGCGCATCAACGCCTGGACCCTCGAGCAGTCAAGGAAGCTCTGGGGCGATCTGAACCACCGTACGTACTAGTTTCTCCTTCGGGCCGCTGCGGCGGCCCGTGGGCGGCGCCGGCATCAGTGGGCCGGCACCGCGAACCGCCGAGGGGCCGGGGAGCCCCAAAGGCGGCAGACGGCCTCCGCGGGGCCGTCCCGCACCACAGGGGGTGCGGCGTCCACACTGGCCTCGTCGCGCGGTCTCGGCGGGGCAGGAGAGGAGCTCACAATGAGCGACATCATGAGGCCGATCCCGTTCGAGCAGCTTATGGACTGGATCCTCACCGAACACGCCGAGCGCAACAGCATCTTCGGCATCCGCAAGATCGTCCGCCACGAGGGCGGCGCCGAGCCCATCTTCGCCGAGAAGATCGAGACGCCCTTCGGCCCGGCCGCCGGCCCCAACAGCCAGCTGGCGCAGAACATCATCGCCTCCTACGTGGCAGGCGCGCGCTTCTTTGAGCTCAAGACCGTCCAGGTCATGGACGGCGAGGAGCTCTCCAGCTGCGTGAACAAGCCCTGCATCGTGGCCGAGGACGAGTGCTACAACTGCGAGTGGTCCACCGAGCTCGAGGTCCCGCAGGCCCAAGACGAGTACATCAAGGCCTGGTGGGCCTGCAAGCTGCTCTCCCGCGAGCTTGGCCTGGGCGCGGCGGACGGCTTCGTCTTCAACATGAGCGTGGGCTATGACCTCGAGGGCATCAAGAGCCCCAAGGTGGACTCCTACATCGAGAACATGAAGGACGCGAGCAACACCGAGGTGTGGCAGACCTGCCGCAACTGGGCGCTCGCCAACCTCGGCCGCTTTACCAAGGTGGACGAGGAGTTCGTGAACTCCGTGAGCCCGCACGTCTCCGCCTCGGTCACCGAGTCCACCCTCCACGGCTGCCCGCCGGCAGAGATCGAGCGCATCGCCACCTACCTCATCTGCGAGAAGGGCCTCAACACCTACATCAAGTGCAACCCCACGCTGCTGGGCTACGACTACGCCCGCGAGCGCCTGGACTCCCTCGGCTTTGACTACATCGCCTTCGACGACAAGCACTTCGTCGAGGACCTGCAGTGGGCAGACGCCGTGCCGATGTTCCATCGTCTCATCGCCCTCACCGCCGAGCGCGGCCTCAGCTTTGGCGTGAAGCTCACCAACACCTTCCCGGTGGACGTCACGCGCAAGGAGCTCCCGAGCGAGGAGATGTACATGAGCGGCCGCTCGCTGTTCCCGCTCACCATCCACCTCGCCCACAAGATTGCCGCCGAGTTCGACGGCAAGCTGCGCATCAGCTACTCCGGCGGCGCCGACGCCTCCAACATCGCCGACCTCTACGGCGCGGGCATCTGGCCCATCACCATGGCCACCACCGTGCTCAAGCCCGGCGGCTACGAGCGCTTCAGCCAGATTGCGGGCATCCTTGCAGGCGCCGAGCGCAAGGGCGAGGTGAGCGTGGAGGCCGTGGCCGCGCTGGACGAGGCCGTGGCGCAAAGCCCGCTCTACCGCAAGCCCATCAAGCCCGCCAAGCCGCACAAGGTGTCCGCGCCGCTGCCGCTCACCAGCTGCTTCACCGCGCCGTGCCGCTCTGGCTGCCCCATCCAGCAAGACATCCCCGCCTACCTGCACAGGGTTGACGAGGGCGACCTCGCCGGCGCCCTGCGCGTGGTGCTCGAGCGCAACGCCCTGCCCCACATCACCGGCAACCTCTGCCCGCACCCCTGCGGCGCCAAGTGCGAGCGCGCCTTCTACGAGCCCGAGGGCGCCCAGATCCGCGCGAGCAAGCTCACCGCGGCCCGCGGCGGCTTCGACACCGTCCTGGCCGAGCTCGAGGCCGCAACGCCTGCTGCCACGGCGGCTGCCGCCGGCAAGAAGGTCGCCGTCGTGGGCGGCGGCCCCGCCGGCCTGGCCTGCGCCTTCTTCCTCACGCGCGCCGGTGCCGACGTCACCGTCATCGAGCGCAAGGACCGCCTGGGCGGCGTGGCGCGCCACGTCATCCCCGAGTTCCGCATCAGCCACGAGGACATCGACGCCGACGAGCAGCTCTGCCTCTCCTTTGGCGCCAAGGTCGAGCTCGGCCGAGAGGTCACGAGCGTCGACGAGCTCAAGGCCGAGGGCTACACCGACGTCGTGGTCTGCGTGGGCGCCTGGGCGCCCGGCCACGTGGGCCTGGAGTACGGCGACCAGATCGACGTCCTGGACTTCCTCACCGCTGCCAAGGCCGGCGAGGACCTCAGCCACCTCGGCACCGACATCGTGATCGTGGGCGCCGGCAACACCGCCATGGACGCGGCCCGCGTGGCCAAGCGCCTGCCCGGCGTGGAGGTCGTGCGCATCGTCTATCGCCGCACCAAGCGGTTCATGCCGGCAGACGAGGAGGAGCTGCGCGAGGCCACCGAGGACGGCGTGCAGTTCTGCGAGCTTCTCGCCCCCAAGGGCGTGCGCGACGGCGTGCTCACCTGCGAGCGCATGGAGCTTGGCGAGCCCGACGAGAGCGGCCGCCAGCGTCCCGTCGCCACCGGCGAGCTCGTCGAGGTCCCGGCCACGGCCGTCATCTGCGCCGTGGGCGAGGGCATCGAGGGTGCGCTTTATGCCTCCGCCGGCGTCTCGGTTGACGCCAAGGGCCGCCCGGCCGACACCTTCACGGGCGTGGAGGGCGTCTGGGCTGCTGGCGACTGCCGCCGCGGTCCGGCCACCTTCGTCCAGGCCATCGCCGATGCCGCCGACGTCGCCCGCGAGCTCGTGGGCGCCGACTTCAACGCCTATGCGGCCGCCAACGCCGCCAGCGCCCCCGAGCGCTGCTACGAGCGCAAGGGCACGCTCTCCACGCCGGCCGCCCCGCTTGCGCACTCGCGCTGCCTGGGCTGCGCCTCGGTGTGCGAGGCCTGCTGCGACGTCTGCCCCAACCGCGCCAACGTCTCCATCGAGGTGCCGGGACTGGCGCAGCACCAGGTGGTCCACGTGGACGGCATGTGCAACGAGTGCGGCAACTGCGCCGTCTTCTGCCCGTGGGAGGGCCGTCCCTACAAGGACAAGCTCACCCTCTTCTGGAGCGCCGAGGACATGGGCGCCTCCGAGAACCAGGGCTTCTGGCCCCAGGCCGACGGCTCGTTCATCGTCCGCCTCAGCTCCGGCACCGGCGCCTATGACGTCGACGACGCCTCCTGCGGCCTGCCCGAGGAAGTGCGCCTGACCATCAAGGCCGTGCGCGATTCCTACCCCTACCTGCTCGCCAAGTAACCTCCCCGCGGGCGGGGCCCACGCGGCCCCGCCTGTGAGACTTGTTGGCTGCCAGTCATCCAGAAAGAACCCCATGGGCTACGACGAGAAAAAATACGGACACGCAAAGGCCAGCGCGTCTGCGGCTCCCAAAAAGCCCCGCAAGCCGCGCCCCAAGGCCGTCGTGATGTGCAACGGCGGCTGCACCGAGGCCCACCTTTGCGCGGCTGGCTGCATCGGCTGCGGCCGCTGCGCCACGGCCTGCCGCCGCGGCGCCATCACCATCACGGTGGAGGGTCACGCCCACGTGGACCCGGAGCTGTGCATCGGCTGCGGCCTGTGCACCAAGGTGTGCCCGCAAAACGTCATCTCCATGGTGGAGCCGCGCTACAACATCACGGCTCGCTGTTCCAACACAGACCCCGGCGCCGTTGCCAAGAAGGCCTGCGCCACGAGCTGCGTGGCCTGCGGCCAGTGCGAGAAGGCGTGTCCCGCCGGCGCCATCCGCGTCATCGACAACCACGCCGTCATCAACTACGTGGAGTGCATCGCCTGCGGCATGTGCGCCACCAAGTGCCCGCGAAACGTCATCCGCGATGCCTTTGGCATCGTCGCAGATAAGTAGGGGAGGCAAGCCATGGCACAGCAGTACCACCTCCTCATCAACGGGCAGGAGTACGTCACAGACCAGAACAAGCCCCTCCTTCGCTACCTGCGCGACGACCTCAAGCTCACGAGCGTCAAGGACGGCTGCTCCGAGGGCGCCTGCGGCACCTGCACCATCATCGTGGACGACCGCGCGGTGAAGTCGTGCGTGCTCACCACCAAGCTGGCCGAAGGCCACGCCATCACCACCATCGAGGGTCTCTCCCACGAGGAGCAGGAGGCCTTCGTCTACGCCTTCGGCGTCTCCGGCGCGGTGCAGTGCGGCTTCTGCATCCCCGGCATGGTGCTGGCCGGCGCCGCCCTCATCCACCGCAACCCCGACCCCTCCGGCCCCGAGATCGCCGAGGCCATCCGCGGCAACATCTGCCGCTGCACCGGCTACAAGCGCATCCTCGTGGCCATCAAGCTCGCCGCCTCCATCCTGCGCGGCGAGGACGAGATAGATCCGGCCGCCGAGCGCGGCGACGACTATGGCGTGGGCAAGCAGATCTTCCGCACCGACGTACGCCGCAAGGTCCTGGGATACGGCAAGTACCCCGACGACCTCGACGAGCGCGACTTCGAAAACCTTGCCTACGCCTCGGCCATCCGCTCGGCCTACCCGCGCGCCCGCGTGGT
>CAVHKV010000010.1:0-11011 GCA_963636635.1 uncultured Bacteroidales bacterium | reverse complement strand
CGGCATGTGCAAGGGCTCGGGCATGATCATGCCCAACATGGCCACCATGATCGCCATCATCACCACCGATGCCCCCGTGGCACCTTCCGCCCTGCATGAGGTGCTGCTGGGCGTGGTGAAGAAGACCTTCAACAAGGTCACCGTGGACTCCGACACCTCCACCAACGACACCTGCATCGCGCTGGCCACCGGCTGTGCGGCGCCCGAGGCGGCCCCCATCGAGGCCGGCACGCCCGAGGCCGCCGAGTTCGCCCACGCGGTGAACGCCGTCTGCCAGCACCTCGCCCGCGAGATCGCGGCCGACGGCGAGGGCGCCTCCAAGCTCGTGACCGTGACCGTGACCGGCGCCGCCACCGACGCCGACGCCGACACCGCCGCCCGCGCCATCGCCAACTCGCCGTTGGTGAAGACCGCCATCTACGGCCACGACTGCAACTGGGGCCGCATCGCCATGGCCCTCGGCAAGTGCGGCGTGCCCTTTGACCAGCGCGACGTCGACATCGACATCATGGGCATGCCCGTCTGCCGCGACGGCCTGACGGTTGCCTTTGACGAGGACGAGGCCCTGCGCCGCTTTGAGGAGCCCGAGATCACCATCTGGGCCGACCTCGGCGCGGGCGTGGCCGAGACCACGGTGTGGACCTGCGACCTCACGCACGAGTACGTCACCATCAACGGCGACTACCGAACCTAGGGCGAGCGCCCGGAGCCTGCGCCGCCGGCCGCGCCGGCGGGCTGACGCGTGCGGCTGCATGCCTGCCGCGTCATACCTCCGCAGCTCAGCCACGTGGCGCGCCGTCAGGCAAGGCAAGAACGGCCCCATCCCGCTCTGCGCCCGCGCTCAGCGCCCGCACCCGGCCCCGCACCACCCGCCACCCCCGCAAACCCACTCCTCGCAAGGAGAGAGCATGAAGTACGCAACAGAGACGAGCCAGCGCGCCAAAGAGAGCGACGAGCGCACCGGCCAACTCCTCTTCGAGGCCCTGCCTTGGATCAAGAACATCACCGGCAAGACCGTCGTCATCAAGTACGGCGGCGCGGCCATGGTGGACGAGCAGCTGCGCGCCGACGTCATGAGCGACATCGTGCTGCTGAAGATCCTGGGCGTGAACGTCGTCATCGTCCACGGCGGCGGCAAGGCCATCAACCGTGCCTTCGACGCCCTCAACTTCCCCGTGGAGTTCAAGGACGGCCAGCGCGTCACCACGCCCGAGGCCATGGACGTCGTGCGCCAGGTGCTGGTGGGCGAGGTCAACCAGGACCTCGTGGCCGCCATCAACCGCCACGGCAACCTCGCCGTGGGCGTCTCGGGCGCAGACGCCGGCACCATCGTGTGCTCGCCGCTCAACCCCGAGCTCGGCCGCGTGGGCAAGGTGGAGAGCGTCGACACCGCCTACTTGGAGAACCTGCTCAAGAGCCAGTACATCCCCGTGGTGGCCACGGTGGGCATCGGCGAGGACGGCGGCTACTTCAACATCAACGCCGACGTCGCGGCCGGCTACGTGGCGGCCGCCATCGGCGCCCAGAAGATCGTCTACCTCACCGACGTGGACGGCGTCTACATGGACTTCTCCGACAAGAGCACGCTCATCTCCAACATGAGCCTGCGCGAGATGGAAGACATGCTCGCCTCCGGCACCGTGGACAAGGGCATGATCCCCAAGCTCGAGAGCTGCTGCTACGCGCTGCGCGCCGGCGTCTTCCGCAGCCACGTCATCAACGGCAAGACCCCGCACTCGCTGCTCATCGAGCTGCTCACCGACAAGGGCATCGGCACCACGATGCACTCCAGCGAGGAAGCGCTCGAGTACGACGCCCACCCGCTCGGCATGCTCGCGAGCAGGCTCGCCGTCAATAACTAGCAGCTCAGAGTGGCCGACCCTATCGGCCGCGCCTTCAATTGCCACGCGCCTTTGCGCGAGAAGAAAGGAACCGCCACATGTCTTTCGAAGACGCCAAGAAGCTCGACGACGCCTACGTGATGCACACCTTCGGCCGCTCGCCGGTTGAGTTCGTGGGCGGCGAGGGCATGCGCCTCACCGACTCGGAGGGCAACAGCTACCTCGACTTCCTCGGCGGCATCGCCGTGAACTGCCTGGGCTACAACCATCCCGTGCTGGTCGACGCCCTCCAGGAGCAGGCCGGCAAGCTGCTGCACGTCTCCAACTACTTCCACATCGAGCACCGCGGCGAGGTGGCCCGCCGCATCTCCCAGCTGGCCAACGCCGGCGACGGCGCCCCCAAGGACGCCAGCCCCGACGAGCCGCAGCAGTGGCGCGCCTTCTTCGGCAACTCCGGCGCCGAGGCCAACGAGTGCGCCATCAAGCTCGCGCGCCTGTGGGCCAAGCGCGGCGGCAACGGCGGCTTTGACATCGTCTGCCTCAACAAGAGCTTCCACGGCCGCACCATGGAGACCATCGCGGCCACCATGCAGGGCTGGGCTCAGGACCCCTTCCAGCCGCTGCCCGGCGGCTTCGTCTCCATCGACGCCAACGACGTCGAGGCCCTGCGCGAGGTCTTTGCCCAGAAGGGCTCCGGCATCTGCGCCGTGCTCCTCGAACCCATCCAGGGCGAGAGCGGCGTGCACCCCATGACGCAGGAGTTCATGGAGGAGGTCCGCAACCTCACGAGCGAGTACGGCGCGCTCATGATGTGCGACGAGGTCCAGACCGGTCTGTTCCGCACCGGCTGGGCTCTGGCCTTCCAGGCCTACGGCGTGGTGCCCGACGTCTTCACGCTGGCCAAGGCCATTGCCGGCGGCGCGCCCATGGGCGCTTGCGTGGCCAAGGCCGAGATTAGCGAGGCCTTCAGGCCGGGCGACCACGGCTCCACCTTTGGCGGCGGCCCGCTGGTCTGCGCCGCCTCCGATGCCGTGCTCACCGAGCTCACCTGCGGCGACGCCCCCGAGGGCAAGCCGGGCGAGGGCTACCTCGAGCACGTCCGCGAGGTGGGCGGCTACCTGGCCGAGCAGCTCGCGCAGCTGCCGCACGTGGTTGAGGTGCGCGGCCGCGGCCTCATCCAGGGCGCCGAGCTGGAGGCTGGCCTCCCGGACGCCCACGAGCTGGTGGCCGCCGCTCTCGAGGCCGGTGCCATCATCAACGCCACCGGCCCCACCACGCTGCGCTTCCTGCCGCCGCTGGTCTGCACCCGCGCCGACGTTGACGAGCTCTGCGGCATCCTGCAAACCGTCCTCGAAAACGCCGGGGAATAGGGGAGAGACTGCCTGCGCGGCATTGGCGGAAGCCGAGTCACGCACATAGCCCACGAACACGAGGGACCGCATCGGAGAGCTCCGGTGCGGTCCCTTTTGTGTGCCAATCCCGGAATGGCACGCCCTTGCGTCATCGCAGGGGGAAGGGGCTGTCCACGCCTGCCGCTGCGCCAGGCAAACCCCACCAGCACCTACGCCAGCGCGGCTTCCAGCTGAATGCGGGTCTCCAGAAGCGTCTGGTCGATGAGGCGCTTCTTCTCCTCGGTGAGGCGGTACTTCGGTACCGAGACGCCCAAGCCGTAGCGCACCTCGCCGTCCTGGATGATGGGCACGGCCACGCACTCCACGCCCTCGAGCACCTCCTGGCGGTCGTGGGCAAAGCCGGTCTCGCGCACCTCGTTCAGGCGCTCGATGGCCTCGTCAACCGTCTTGGGCGCGTGCTTGGTGGGCTGCTCGAGCGGCTCGCTCAGAAGCTCGCGGATGCGCTCGTCGTCCCAGCTGGCCAGGATCGCCTTGCCGATGGCGGTGCAGTGGGCCGGCAGCGTCTTGCCGATCTCGGAGGAGAGGCGGATGCGCTGCGGCGAGTCCACGCGCGCCACGTACAGGACGCGCCCGCAGTCGAGCACGCCGAGCTGGCAGGTCTCGCCGCAGGTGGCCACGACCTCCTTCATCGCGTTCTCTATGAGCGAGATGCCCATGCCGTCGCGGTCGAAGGCCTTGCCCAGCAGGTAGGTCTTGATGCCGATGCGATAACGAGAGGTGTCCTCGTTGTACATGATGTAGTCGGCGTCGGCCATGGTGTGCAGGATGGGGAAGAGGCTGCTCTTGGGAGCGCCGAGCTCGCGGCAGATGTCGGCCATGGTGAGGCCGCGCTCGTTGTTGGCGAGCGTCTCGAGAATGGCGAGGACGCGCAAAGTTGCGCGGTGGCCCTGGGCGTCTACCTGCTGTGACATGCAAATTCCCTTCAACGATTCATATTCAGAATGCTAACGCAGTCTGAACGTTCCAAATACGGAACTCCGTTCGCAGAGGAAATTCTACCGCTCGCCCCCAGTTTCAATCCGTTCGCGGTGGGGATAGTATCTTATTAGGCAGAAATTCGAATGCCGTTCCTATATGCGAACGGCTCCAAGGAGGATGCATGACCTGCACGGACGAGCAGCAGCGCAACGCCGTCGTCATCGACGAGAAGGACAACGTCGTCATCGCCATCTACCAGCTCAAGACCGGAGATGAGGTCCGCTATCCCACGCCGGACGGCAGCCTCGCCACCTTTACGGCCGCCCAGGACATCCCGCTGTTCCACAAGGTCGCCCGCGCCAACATCGCCAAGGGCGAGAAGGTCGTGAAGTACGGCGAGTTCATCGGTGTTGCCACCGCCGACATCCACGTGGGCGAGCACGTCCACACCCACAACTGCGTGAGCACCGACGCCCTCAAGGACGGCGTGGTGGAAGACGTCACCACCGCCGCGCCCAAGGAGGCCGCGCCCGTGAAGTGCACCCGCACCTTCCGCGGCTACCGCCGCGCCGACGGCCGCGTGGGCATCCGCAACCACGTCCTCGTCCTGCCCACGAGCATCTGCGCCTCCGACACCACCGAGCGCATCGCCCGCGCCGTCGAGGGCTGCGTCACCTTCCACAACCAGAACGGCTGCAGCCAGGTCAACATCGACCAGCAGATGACGGTCGACACCCTGGCCGGCCTTGCCGCCAACCCCAACATCCACTCCGTCCTCGCCGTCTCCCTGGGCTGCGAGGGCTGCCAGAACGACCTGGTGGTCGCCGCCATCCGCCAGCGCACCAACAAGGAGGTCCGCTCGCTGGTGATCCAGCAGGTGGGCGGCTCCATCCGCGCGGTGGAGGAGGGCACCCGCATCGCCCGCGAGCTCGTGCGCGAGGCCAGCTCCTGCGTGCGCGAGGAGTGCGGCATCGACGAGCTCATCTTCGGCACCAACTGCGGCGGCTCCGACACCTCCAGCGGCCTTGGCTCCAACCCGCTCATCGGCGAGGTCTCCGACTGGATGGTCTCCCAGGGCGCCACCACGGTGCTGTGCGAGACGCCCGAGATCTTTGGCGGCGAGCACATCCTGGCCCGCCGCGCCGTCACGCCCGAGGTTGGCCAGCAGCTGCTGAAGATCGTCTACGACTACGAGAAGTACGTGCAGATGTTCGGCGCCGAGATGCGCGAGGGCAACCCCAGCCCCGGCAACATGGCCGGCGGCCTCACCACGCTCGAGGAGAAGTCGCTCGGCTGCATCCACAAGGCCGGCCACTCCACCATCAACGCCGTCTACCCCTACGCCGCCCAGCTCAAGAGCCACGAGGGCCTCGTGGTCATGGACACCCCCGGCAACGACCCCTCCAGCGTGGGCGGCATCATCGCCGGCGGCTGCCAGCTCGTGGTCTTCTCCACCGGCCTGGGCACGCCCACCGGCAACGCCATCGCGCCGGTGCTGCGCATCACGGCCAACGGCCGCACGGCCCAGACCATGGCCGACAACATCGACTTCGACGCGCAGGGCACCATCTACGGCCCCAAGACCATGACCGAGCTGCGCGACGAGCTCATCGACCAGATCATCGCCGTCTGCAACGGCGAGCCCACCTGCGCCGAGGCCCTCGGCTACACCGAGACGGCCCTGCCGCACCTCTGCAACTACATGTAACCCACCGCACCGTGGCGCGCACCTGCGCCACGAGGCAGCCCGGCCGCAAGGCCGGCCGCCCGTAGCGCCGCAAGGCACAGGGCACCCCGGCCGCCAGGCGGCCACCAACCTTGGTTCAAACGCGGGAGGGACACCGCGTCGGAACGGCCCCACCCCCTTGGGGCCCAATACGTACATGCCCGGTGCGCCGGGCGTCTAGAGAGAGGGAACTACCATGGATCTGCATCTCGAGGGCAAGGTCATCTTCGTCACCGGCGGCTTCAAGGGCATCGGCAAGGGCATCGCCCTGCAGCTCGCCCGTGAGGGCGCTGTGCCCGTGGTCCTGAACCGCCAGGACGGCGTCGAGGACGAGTTCCGCGCCGAGATCTCCGCGATCACCGACACGTTTGAGATGTTCTACATCGACCTCAACGAGACCGACGCCATCAAGCCCATCGTCGAGGAGGTCTACAAGAAGTACGGCCACATCGACGGCGTCGTGAACAACGCCGGCCGCAACGACAACCTCGAGCTCGAGACCACCAGCTGGCAGGACTTCGAGAAGTCCCTGCACGGCAACCTCACCCACTACTTCGAGCTCGTCCACGAGACCTGCCCGTACCTCAAGGAGTCCAAGGGCTCCATCGTGAACATCGCCTCCAAGGTGGCCCTCACCGGCCAGGGCAAGACCTCTGCCTACGCCGCCGCCAAGGGCGCCATCCTCGGCCTCACCCGCGAGTGGGCCGCCGCCCTCGTCAAGGACTCCGTGCGCGTCAACGCCATCGTGGTCGCCGAGGCCTGGACCCCGCTGTACGCCAACTGGATCAAGACCTTCGGTGACGAGGAGGCCCAGCAGAAGCGCCTCGCCCTCATCACCGACCGCATCCCGCTGGAGCACCGCATGACCTCCGTGGAGGAGATTGCCGACACCACCTGCTTCCTGCTCTCCGACCGCTCCAGCCACACCACCGGCCAGTGGTGCAACGTCGACGGCGGCTACGTCAACCTCGACCGTTCCCTCGACTAACCCAGGGCAACAAGAGGAGTACGTAGATGTCTGATTCTTCCAAGAGCGTCAGCTCCAAGGGCTCGGCGGCAACCGTCGCCATCGTCCTTGTGACCTCGCTGTTCTTCGTCTGGGGCCTGACCATGAACCTGGTCAACGCCCTCAACAGCCCCATGGCCAACTACCTCGAGCTCTCCGGCACCGAGGCCTCGCTTCTGCAGGTTGCCTACTACGGTGCCTACTTCGTGATGGCCATCCCGGCTTCCATCGTGGCCAAGAAGTTTGGCTACAAGGGTGGCGTCATCATGGGACTCGGCCTGTTCGTCATCGGCTCGCTCATCACCGTGCCTGCCACCAACGTGGCCTCCTACGCCATGTTCCTGCTCGCCATGTTCGTGATCGCGGCCGGCGCCTCCACGCTCGAGACCAACTGCAACCCCTACATCACCAAGCTGGGTGACGAGGAGCACGAGTCCATGCGACTCAACCTCGCCCAGAGCTTCAACGGCGTCGGCAACATCGTCGGCCCGCTGATCCTGGCCCAGTTCCTCGGCACCACCGTCGCCGCCGGCGAGCCGGGCTTTGCCGAGGCCAAGCTCTCCTTCCTCTCCAGCATGCGCGGCATGTACATCGTCATCGCCGTGGTGCTGGCCGTGGTCCTGGCCGTCTTCGTCTTCGTGAAGCTCCCCACGCCTCCCGGTGACGAGCAGGAGGCCGCGGGCTCCGAGGAGAAGGTCAGCTTCTCCGACATGCTCAAGCGCCCCTACTTCGCCCTGGGCGTTCTGGCCGAGTTCATCTTCATCGGCCTGCAGGTCGCCGGCATGTCCCTGTTTTCCAGCTTTGCCATGCAGCAGTGGGAGGGCATGACCGCCGGCACCGCCGCGACCTACCTCTCCGTGCTGTCGCTGCTGTTCACCGTGGGCCGCTTCGTCTCCACGCCCATCATGGCCAAGGTCGACGCCGGCAAGCTCCTGGGCGTCTACATGACCGCCTCCGCCGTGCTGTTCTTCGTGGCCTTCCTCGGCCTCGGCCCGGTGAGCGTCATCGCCATGATCGTCTCCTACCTGTTCGTCTCCATCGGCTACCCGGTGGTCTTCTCGCTCACCCTCACGGGCTTCCAGGGCACCGCGGTGAAGACCGGCTCCTCCGCGCTGGTCATGTCCATCGTGGGCGCCGCCCTCATCCCGCTGCTGATGAGCGCCATCGCCGACGCCGCGGGCATCAACATCGCCCTGCTCGTTGCGGTTCCCGGCTTCCTGTACGTCGCTTGGTACGGCCTGTTCGGCTCCAAGCTCGGCCTGGAGAGGAAGTAACCCCATGGCTCTGAAGGTCATCGATTCCCACTTCCACGTCTGGAACCTCCAGACCCAGGACCTGCCCTGGCTCGAGGGCACCGACGGCACCATCACCCACACCTACACGATGAGCGACCTCGAGGCCGAGTACGCCCGTCAGGCCGGCATCGAGTTCGTGGGCGGCGTGTACGTCGAGGTCGACTGCGCCGACCACGTGGCCGAGGACAAGATCGCCTACGACATCAAGCAGGCCGACCCCAAGATGCTCGCCTGCATGCTGCGCAGCGACGTCTCCCCGTGGATGCGCGTCCCGGCCTTTGCCGCCGGCATCCGCGAGCCGCTCCACATCGACTCCGAGCCCAAGGGCCGCTGCCTCGAGCCCAGCTTCATCGAGGGCCTGCACGCCATGGCCGCCAAGGGCCTGCCCTTTGAGTCTTGCAACCGCGTTGACGAGCTCGAGGACGCCTACGAGGCCTTTGCCCAGGCTCCCGAGGAGACCGTCATCCTCAACCACCTCGGCAACGTCGAGGCCCTCACCGACGAGTGGTGCGCCGCGATGAAGAAGCTCGCCACGCTGCCCAACCTCTACATGAAGGTCTCGGGCTACGCCACCGCCGACAAGCAGTTCGTCTCCGAGCTGCTCAAGTTCACGCGCGACACCTTTGCGCCCGACAAGCTCCTCTACGCCTCCAACTGGCCGGTCGTGAAGCTGTACTCTAGCTTTGACGAGCACTTCCAGATCCTGCGCGACGAGTTTGGCGACGACGAGGACTTCTTCATGAACAACGCCGTCCGCGCCTACGGCCTCAAGCTCTAAGGCACAGCACATCAGCTACGGCGCCGGGGACCCTCGTGGCCCCCGGCGTTTCTCGGCTTTTTGCGGGGGCGCCCGCAAGGGGAGCCGGGAGGGGGAACATCAAGCCAAGGCCGCGTTCCGGGCGGCACAGAACTACCGGGGTTTTGCCCCAGAAGGAGTGATACGCATGTTTGAGGGCATCTTCTGCCCCACCATCACCATCCTCGATGATGAGGGCAAGATCGACTACGAGCTCTGGGGCAAGCACCTCGACCACCTCGCCGACGCCGGGCTCAACGGCGTGCTGCTCTTTGGTTCCATCGGCGAGTTCTACAGCGTCACGCTCGAGGACAAGAAGGCCGCGACCGACTTCGCCATCAAGCGCGTGGGCGACCGCATGAAGGTCTTCATCGGCGTGGGCGACACCAACTACGACAACGTGCTCGAGCTCACCCGCCATGCCGAGTCCGCCGGCGCCGACGCCGTGCTGGCTGTCTCCCCCTACTACTTTGGCCCCACCGA
Source organism: uncultured Bacteroidales bacterium (assembly GCA_963636635.1). GTDB lineage: Bacteria > Actinomycetota > Coriobacteriia > Coriobacteriales > Atopobiaceae > Parolsenella. The sequence goes on along the minus strand of CAVHKV010000010.1, from coordinate 1,534 downwards.
CGCCGCTGCCATGAACTACTTCGGCGGCATCGCCGAGGCCACCAAGCTGCCGGTCATCCTCTACAACTTCCCGGCGCGCACCGGCACCGACCTCTCGCCCGAGCTGGTGGCCAAGCTGGCCGCCGCCCACAGCAACATCTGCGGCATCAAGGACACGGTGGACACCATCAGCCACACCCGCAAGGTCATCCGCGCCGCCCGCGCCGTGAACCCCGAGTTCACCGTCTTCTCCGGCTTTGACGAGTACTACCTGGTGAACCGCGTGAGCGGCGGCAACGGCGTGCTCTGCGGCCTCACCAACGTGGAGCCCGAGCTCTTTGCCAAGATGCACGCCGCCTACCAGGCCGGCGACCTCGCTTGCGCCATCGAGTGCGCCGAGCGCGTCTCCAAGCTCATGGCCGTCTACGACGTCTGCGACCTGTTCGTCTCGGCCATCAAGGGCGCGGTGAAGGTGAAGGGCCTTCCCATCTCCACCAAGATCTTCGAGCCGGCCGTCAACGTGACGGACGAGCAGATGGACGAGATCCGCAACCTGCTGGCGTAAAAGCCGGTCGCACCGATATGAAAGAAGCCCGCTTCCTGATGGAGGCGGGCTTCTTTTTGGTTACGGGTTTGACTACAGGCTGTCAATAAAGCGTTGGTTGGCGGCGCGTCCGGCCTCGTCCCACTTGAAGACGCCGGCGTTCTCCAGCACGTGGCCGAACACGGCGCCGACCTCCTCATGCAGGATTTCGAGGGCGTTGTCCTCGGTGAGCTCGGCACCACGGCGCTCGTAGACCTCGGCGGCCCACTCGGCGTGGGCGGCGGTGAGCTCGTCTGCGGCCAGGCCCTCGACGTCGCCGGCAAGCAAGTGCTTGGCCACGGCGGCGAGCTCTGGCACGAGGCGAGGCGGCAAAATGGCCAGGCCCATGACCTCGATGAGGCCGATGTTCTCCTTCTTGATGTGGTGGTACTCCGCGTGGGGGTGGAAGACGCCCAGCGGGTGCTCCTCGGTAGTGATGTTGCAGCGAAGCGCGAGGTAGGCCTCATAGAGCTCGCCGCCCACGTGGCCCTGCTCGTCCACCCTGCGCACCACGGGCGTCACGGTGTTGTGGCGCGTGCCGTCCGCCTCACTGGCCACCACGCCCACGCTTTCGTCAGACCAGGCGCGCCAGGCGTCGATGACGTGGACGGCGGCCTCGAGCAGCTCGTCCCTGCTGGCGCTGCGCAGGCGCAGCACGCTCAGCGGCCAACGCAGCACGACGCCGGAAACGCCGGGGTGGTCGGCCATGGAGAACTCGCTTGCCACCTCGGCCTTCATCATCGGGAACTCGTGCGCGCCGCCCTGGAAGTGGTCGTGCGAGAGGATGGAGCCGCCCACGATGGGCAGGTCGGCGTTGGAGCCGATGAAGTAGCCGGGCACGGTGTCCACGAAGTCGAGCAGGCAGGTGAGCGCCGCGCGGTCGATGTGCATGGGGCGATGGTGCGCGCTCATGGCGATGCAGTGCTCGTTGAAGTAGGCGTAGGGGGAGTACTGCAGGCCCCAGCGCTCGCC
>CAVHKV010000009.1:0-6223 GCA_963636635.1 uncultured Bacteroidales bacterium | reverse complement strand
GCCGTCTGCCGAGGTAGTAACTTTGCCTTCTTCTCCCGCCATCAAACTTGGAGCCACTGTGGTTTGTCAACGATGAAGGGAGCTTGCTATGCGTTTTGAGGGAAAGAGCGTTGTCGTTACCGGTGCCAGCTCGGGAATGGGCCGCCAGATTGCCTATGACTTCGCCAAGGAGGGCGCCACGGTCGTGGCCGTCGCCCGCCGCGAGGAGCGCCTTGCCGAGCTTGCTGCCCAGGTCGCGGCCGATGGCCTGCCCGGCAAGATCCTGCCCTACGTGGGCGACGTCTCGAGCCGCGAGACGAACGACGGCATGATCGACTTTGCCGTGGAACACTGCGGCAAGCTCGACGTTCTCGTGAACAACGCCGGCATCATGGACGGCTTTGAGGCCATCGGCGACATCTCGGACGAGCGTTGGGACAACGTCTTCGCCGTGAACGTCAAGGGCCCGATGTACGCCATGCGCAAGGCCGTCCAGGTCATGCTTGGGCAGGAGATGAAGGGCAACATCGTCAACGTCGCCTCCATCGGCGGCACGAACGGTGCCCGCGCCGGCGCGGCCTACACGGCCTCCAAGCACGCGCTTGTTGGCATGACCGAGAACACCGGCTACATGTACGCGCACGAGGGCATTCGCTGCAACGCCATCTGCCCCGGCGGCGTCGAGACCGAGATTGGCGGCTCCATGATGGCCGGCGACGGCATCAACCAGTTCGGCATGGGGCGTGCCATGTCGGGCCTGGACAAGGAGATTCGCACAGGCAAGCCCGAGGAACTCGCGGCTGCCGTGCTGTTCGTCGCCAGCGACGAGGCTTCGTTCATGACAGGTGCCTGCGTCAAGGTCGACGGAGGCGTTAGCGTCAACTAGCAGCGATTTTATCGATAAACAGAGGCGCGCGACGGGCATATGCTCGTCGCGCGCCTCTTCGTTGTGACGGGTGTTGCCCTACGCGTTGAGGATGAACTTCTCGATGGCCTCGGCTACGGCGCCGGCGTTGTTGTCGGCCTCGCAGACGTAGTCGGCGGCGGCCTTGGCCTCGTTGGTGGCGTTGGCCACGGCGCAGCCCATGCCGGCGGCCGCGATCATGCTGACGTCGTTTGAGTTGTCGCCCACGGCGATGACCTCGTCCATGGAGATGCCCAGGCGCTCTGCCAGGGAAGCAAGCCCGGCGCCCTTGTTGATGCCGGGGGCGTTGAACTCGAGGTAGCGGTCGCCCGAGTAGCAGACGTCCAGGCCCGCCGTGGTGCCGGCCTCGGCCATCTCGGCCTCAATTTTGTGCAGGTAGTCGAGGTCGCGCCTCATATAGAGGAGCTTCACCACGGGCTCGTCGCCGAGGAACTCGAGCGACTCCTCAAAGGTCTCGACGATGTTCATGCGGCCCTCGATGTATTTGCGCTCCTCGTCGAGATAGTTGTAGAGGTAGACCTTGTCGAGCGTGTAGACGTGCATGCAGACGTCGTAGGCGCGGCCCGCCTGGTAGAGCGCCTCGGCCGTCTCGCGCGAGAGCGAGCAGGTGGTGAGGGGGCTGGCCTCGGAGTTGCGCGTGAGGCAGCCGCCGTTGAAGGAGATGACGTAGTCGTCCGGGTTGCCATAAAGCCCCAGCGTCTTGAGCACGCCGCTCACCGAGCCAAAGGGGCGGCCGGTTGCGGGGACAAAGCGCACGCCAAGCTCTCCGGCGCGGGTGACGGCGTCGATGACGCGCTGGGGGATCTCGTGGTTGTCGTCAAGTAGGGTCTCGTCCAGGTCGCTCGCGACAAGCTTGTACATGTCTCTCCCATCGGATGGCGTGCTCAACGGCCTTGTTCAATATGCCACAGAGCCGCGGCGGAATGCGCCTATCAAAGCGAAAACGTTGCCTTTGGCGGTTGGGTTTGGCGTTGTGGAATGGGGCGTGGCGGACATTTGATGTGGGCGTGCTAGCGGCGCCACGGCACCGCGCGATGGGCACTCGCGATGCCGTGACGCCGCTGCTCTAGCGTGCCGCCATTCCGGTGTACCGATGGCTTGCCCCCGCGCCTGTTGTCAAAACCTACCGGCCCTTTGTTGTCCGGAAGCCACGCTAGAATATGGGGAGTTTGACCGCGAGGCAGTGAGGTGTGGCCAATGGTTGGAGACGAGCGCAAGTTTCCTGGCAACGAAACAAGGGTTGTACGCTGCGGAGACGCGCATGGCGAAGGGGCGCGCAACGGGCGCGTCCGCAACCAGGCCGCGGGCGCTTGCGGCATCTCGCGCCGGGCCTTCCTCGCGGGCGCGGGCACCGTCCTTGCAAGCCTCACGCTGCCGCTGGTCTCCGGACCTGCCGCGGCCTATGCCGAGGACGCGGACGGGGTCGACGGCACCGGGGCGGCCGACGAGCGCATCGTCATCGTCCACACCAACGACGTCCACACCTCGCTCAAGAACGCCAAGACCAACCTCGGCTACGCGGCCCTCGTGGACTACGTGAACAACCAGCGCGCCACCTACGGCGAGGGCATGGTGAGCCTCGTGGACGCCGGCGACAACCTCCAGGGAGACTTTGAGGGTTCCTTCACCCTGGGCGAGGCGCCGGCCAAGGTGATCGGCGCCTGCAAGTACGACCTGCTCACCCTGGGCAACCACGAGTTCGACTACGGCATGGAGCAGCTCTTCAAGCTGCGCCAGACCGAGGGCAACCTTCCCTTCGTCTGCTGCAACTTCGTGGACAAGAATGGCGAGCGCCTCTATGACGCCTACTGGGTGTTGGAATATGAGACCAGCGTAGGCACGGTGCGCGTTGCCTATGTGGGCGTGGCCACGCCTTCCACCATTACCTCGTCCATACCCACGAGCTTCAAGGACAAGGACGGCAACTACATCTACGGCTTTTGCGGCGACTCGACCGGCGAGGCGCTCTACAACGTCATCCAGGCGGCCGTTGACGAGGCCCGCAGCGCCGGCCAGGCCGACTACGTGGTGCTCGTGGGCCACCTTGGGCAGAAGGGCTCGGTCGACCGCTGGAGGAGCGACACCGTGGTGGCCAACACGGAGGGCATCGATGCGGTCATCGACGGCCACAGCCACGAGATGTACGTGCAGAAAGTGAAAAACAAGAACGGCAACGACGTGCTCATCGTCCAGACGGGGACCAAGTTCGTGAGCTTTGGCCGTATCGAGATTGACCCGAAGAGCGGAACGGCCACGGCCTCCCTGGATGCCTCTGGCGTGGCCGCCCAGCTCATCACCGAGTGGAGCGGCGAGGACGCCACGGTGGGCGCGCTCGTGAACGAGCTTGAGGCCGAGCTGGAAGAGAAGAAGAACTCGCCGGTGGGTACCTCGGAGGTCTTCCTGCGTGCCTATGACGACGACAAGACCTGGGCGGTTCGCAAGCGCGAGACCAACCTGGCCGACTTTGTGGCCGACGCCTTCTTCTACCACGGCGCCAACAGCGGCGCCAACTACGACTTTGCCATCGTGAACGCCGGCGGCATCAGGGAGGACATCAAGAAGGGCACGGTGACCTACGGCAACATCGTGGCGCTGGCCCCCTATATGAACCAGCTCCGCGGGCTTAAGGTCACGGGGCAGCACATCCTCGACATGCTCGAGGTCGGCGCGGCGCAGCTGCCCGAGGAGCACGGCAGCCTTTTGCACGTGAGCGAGGGCGCGAGCTACGAGGCCCGTCTCGACATCCCCACGCCGGTGGTGCTCAACGAGGATCAATCGGCCGTGGTGGGCTATGAGGGCGAGCGCCGCGTCAAGCACGTGAAGGTCAACGGCAAGGAGATTGACCCCGCGGCCACCTACAGGCTGCTTGCCAGCAACTACATCCTCGTCGACGGCGGCAACAGGATGCCCATCCCCGCAAACGCCGCCGACGCCGAGTTCCTGGGCGTGGACACCGATGCCATCATCGACTACCTGCAGACGAACTTGCGGGGTGTCATCGGCCGGGAGTATGCCAACGAGGACGGCCAGGGCCGCCTCAGGCTCCTCGACCATGACGAGGACGACGAGGGCGGCGGCTCCGGCGGGGGAGACGAGGGCGGCTCTGGCGAGGGCGACGGCTCGGGCGGCGGTGGCGGCTCCGGCAACTCCGGCGGCAGCGGCTCGGCCACCAAGAAGCCCGGCGAGGGCCTGCCCCAGACCGGCGACGCCACTGGCATGATGGCTGCGGCGGTCGGCCTGGCAGGTGTCGCGGCCTTGGCGGCAGCTGGCCTCTCCGAGCAATAACGCACCGCTTTATCTGCGACCCCGTTTGGTCGCGTATGCCATTCGGCCGCAGCGGCCGCCTGCCGACTCTTAGGCCAGCACCTCGTTCATGAAGCCCTTCATGAGGTTCCAGGCCTCGATGGCGGAGTCGTGGTAGGCGGGGTCCCTCACCTTGTGGGTGAAGGCGTGGACCACGCCGGAGAAGTGCTTGGTCTGCACGTCAACGCCGGCCTCCTTGAGGTGCTCGGCAAAGGTCTGGGCCTCGCCGGCGAGCGAGTCCATCTCGGCGGTGATGACCAGGGTCCGCGGGAAGCCGGCGAGCTCGTCCTTCTCGGCAAAGACGGGCGAGATGAGCGGGTTCTTGGCGTCTGCCGGGTCGCGGTAGGCGGCGTCGAAGATGCGCGCCATCTGCGGCGGGATGCAGCCCTTGGGCAGCGGCTTGGCAAAGGCGTCGGTGGCCACGTCGCAGGGCGGGTAGTCGAGCACAAAGCCCTTGATGCCGAGCTCCTTGCGGCGCGCGTTGAGGATGCCCGCGCCAATGCAGAAGTTGCCGCCCGCGCTGTGGCCCATGAGGGCGATGCGCTCCGGGTCGATGCCCAGCTCGGCGGCGTGGGTCTGCGCGTAGAGCACGGTGGCGTAGCACTGCTCCAGGGCAACGGGGAACATGGACTCGGGGGCGAGCGCGTAGTCGATGCTCGCCACCTTGCAGCCGCACTCCTCCACAAACTGCGTCATGAAGGCGTCGTCCATGGCGGCGCTGCCGAGGGTGAAGCCACTGCCGTGGATGTTGATGATGAGCGGGCGCACTTCGTCGGTGTCAAAGCCGTAGAGGAGCTGCTGCACGGGGCCCTTGGTGGTCTGCCAGGTGACGAGCTTGCCCACCACGCTCGGGTCATCGATGGCCTTCATGAACTCAGGGTCGGTGAGCTTCATGAACTTGCGGGCGAGCTTGGTCTTGGTCTTGATGGACAAAAGTCCCATGGCAGTCTCCAATCAATTATCCGGCGTAGAACTCCGAGGTCACGCCCTGGGTCTCGATGAGGATGGAGTTCTGGTTGAGCGCGGTGCGGACCGCGTCGGCAATCTGGTGAACCTGCTCGAGGGTGATGTCCTCGAGGGTGCACTGGATGCTCTGCTCGGTCGTGATCTCACCGGAGTCGTCCTTCCAGTAGCCGGTGGCCTCGGCCAGGGTGCAACCGCCGGTGTAGCGCGTGCAGATCTCGGTCACCTTTGCCACGCACTCGTCGTAGGGAATCTCCTGCTTGTAGGTGTCCTTGTCGTTGGTGCCGATGTAGAGCACGTACTTGGTCTGCTCCTCGCCGGTTGTGGCATCGGCGGCCCCGCTGGTCGCGGCGTCGTTGGCCCCGCTGGTCGCGGCCTGCTCGGTGGCCGTGGCGGTGCCGCCGGCGTTCATCTGCGCGCTCAGCAGGTAGCCGCTGAGGCCCAGGTTCACGACGAGAAAGATCGCAAGCACGATGACGGCCGTCTTAAGACGGCTCACCTGGCCATTCTGTTCGTTCCGGTTCTGCTCCATGGCAAAAGGTCCTTCCGTTGGTCCCAAATCCGACAGTCCATTATAGGATCGCCCCAGCGTGCCCCAACGCCCTACGTTTGCGCACTCAGCAGCCCACGGGAGGGCAAGCGCCTTACTCGCTCATGTCCTCGCGGGTCTCCGCCGTGTTCGTGCTGCGCTCTGCCACGTCCTCGCGGGCCTCAGCCTCGTTCGCCTTGCGCTCGGCTACGCAGGCGCTGACGGTTTGGATGAGCTTGGTGATGTCGATGGGCTTGGGCAGGTGCGAGTTCATGCCGGCGTCGAGGCACTTCTGCGCGTCCTCGGCAAATGCGTTGGCCGTGGTGGCGATGATGGGCACGTTCGCGGCGTCCGCACGCTCGAGCCTACGGATGGCCTGGGTGGCGTCGAGTCCGTTCATCACCGGCATCATCATGTCCATGAGGATGGCGTCGATGGAGCCAGGCTCGCTGCCCTCAAAGGCCTCAACGGCAGCCTTGCCGTTGGCGGCGGTGAGCACCATGGCGCCCTGGTCTTCCATGAGG
>CAVHKV010000008.1:0-6817 GCA_963636635.1 uncultured Bacteroidales bacterium | reverse complement strand
GACATCGCGAACCAGAGGTCCAGGGCGAAGGCCTTGTCCTTCTTCTTGTACACGCAGGCTCCTCTCCGGACACCCAAGGTGTCCAACTTTGAGTCCGCGGTCCCCCTTGTGCCCAAATCGCCTAAAAACTCGCTGAGTCGACATGGAGGGTCGAAAACGGCCCGAAAGGCTTTGAACCGGGCGTTGGTTGGTCTTGCCGGGATGGAAGGGGCGGCTTTCTGTTAGCGCCTAGCGGGGCCTCGGCCATCGTTGTGTTCGGCTAAGAAAACGGCCCCGAAGCTGTTTGGGCTTCGGGGCCGTCTGGTTCGCTCTTGCGCGGTTCTCGCGCGGCTGCTGCTTACGCGAGGCTGCCGCTGCATGCGGTCGCTGCTCGCTCGGTTGGCGCTTGCGCGCGGCCGCTGCTCGTGCGGCTACCGCTCGTGCGCGCCTGCCGCTCGCCTAAGGCTTAGGCCTCGAGGCTCTCCATCATGGAGTGGGCGGCCTTCTTGCCGGCGCCCATGGCCAGGATGACCGTGGCAGCACCGGTGACGATGTCACCGCCGGCCCAGATGCGCGGGTCGGTGGTCTGGCCGGTCTCGCCGTCGGTGACGATGTAGCCCCACTTGTTGAGCTCCATCTTGCCGCCGATCTTGGAGGCGAAGGGGTTGGCGTTGGTGCCGATGGCGGTCACGGCGACGTCGCAGGGGATCTCGAACTCGGAGCCCTCGATGACCTGCGGGCGGCGACGGCCGCTCTCGTCGGGCTCGCCAAGCTCCATGCGCTCGAGCTTGACGGAGCTCACGAAGCCGTTCTCGTCGGCGATGAACTCCACGGGGGAGACGAGCGGCAGGATCTGGACGCCCTCCTCCTTGGCGTGGTGCAGCTCGGCCTTACGGGCGGGCATCTCGGCCTCGGTGCGGCGATAGGCCAGCGTCACGGTGTCGGCGCCAAGGCGCAGCGCGGTGCGCGCGGCGTCCATGGCCACGTTGCCGCCGCCGAACACGACGACGTTCTTGCCGTGCTTGGTGGGGGTGTCGTACACCGGGAACTTCTCGGCCTTCATGAGGTTCACGCGGGTGAGGTACTCGTTGGCGCAGAAGACGCCGGGGAGGTTCTCGCCGGGGACGTTGAGGAACTTGGGCAGGCCGGCGCCGGTGGCCACGTAGATGGCGTCGTAGCCGTTGGCGAAGAGCTCCTCGGCGTCGGTGATGTTGCCCACCACGGAGTTGTACTCAAACTTCACGCCGAGCTTCTCCAGGCCGTCAATCTCGCGCTTGACGATCTTCTTGGGAAGACGGAACTCGGGGATGCCGTAGGTCAGCACGCCGCCGCCGGTGAAGAAGGCCTCGAAGACCGTGACCTCGTAGCCGTTGCGGGCGAGCTCGCCGGCGCAGGCGATGCCGGAGGGGCCGGAGCCCACGACGGCGACCTTCTTGCCGTTGGAGGGCTTGACCTCGGGGTCGTGCGCGAGCTCGGTGGCGTTGTCGCCAAGGAAGCGCTCGAGCTGGCCGATGGCGATGGGGTTGCCCTTCTTGTTGAGGACGCAGTTGCCCTCGCACTGGTTCTCCTGCGGGCAGACGCGGCCGCAGACGGAGGGCAGCAGGCTGGCCTCGCGGATGATGTCCAGGCCGCCGCCGAAGTTGCCCTCGCGGATCTTCTCGATGAAGCCGGGGATGTTGATGGAGACGGGGCAGCCCTCGACGCACTGGGGCTTCTTGCAGTCCAGGCAGCGGTTGGCCTCGGCCACGGCGTCGGCCATGGAGTAGCCGCGGTCAACCGGGCGGAAGTCCTGCGCGCGCTCCTCGGGGCGCTCCTCGACGTAGGGGGTGCGGGGAGCCTTCATGTTGGGCTTGTACTTACCGTTTACTTGTGGCATGCGCAGCTCTCCTCCTTATAGGCCTCCACGGCCTCGGCCTCTTCGGTGCGATACGAGCCCTGACGGGCGCGAAGGTCGTCCCAGTCAACCAGGGTGGCGTCAAAGTCCGGGCCGTCGACGCAGGCGAACTTGGTCTTGCCGCCGACCTCGACGCGGCAGCAGCCGCACATGCCCGTGCCGTCAACCATGATGGGGTTGAGGGAGGCGACGATGGGCAGGTCGTACTTCTTGGCGGTGAGCGCGGAGAACTTCATCATCGGGACGGGGCCGACGCAGAAGGCGCTGTCGACGGCGCCCTCCTGGCAGAGGCGCTCGAGCGGGGCGGTGACGACGCCCTTCTCGCCCTCGGAGCCGTCGTCGGTGGTGATGTAGAGTCCCTCGAGCGGCAGGGCCTTGAACTGCTCGGTCAGGATGAGCAGGTCCTTGGTGCGGGCGCCCATGATGACGGAAACCTTCTTGCCCTCCTCGCAGAAGGTGCGGGCCACGGGGTAGGCGATGGCCAGGCCAACGCCGCCGCCGAGCACGACCACGCGGTCACCCTCGAGCTCGGTGGGGTTGCCGAGCGGGCCGGTGACGTCCTGCAGGGAATCGCCCTCTTCGTAGCTCGAGAGCATCTGGGTGGTCTTGCCGATCACCATGAAGATGAACTCGATCCAGCCCTCCTCGGGGTTCCAACCGGCGAGGGTGAAGGGCACGCGCTCGCCCTCCTCGTTCGCGCGGACCATGAGGAACTGACCGGCGTGGGCCTTCTTGGCCATCTGCGGCGCCTCAATGCGGAACTTGAACACCTTCTCCGAGAACTGCTCCTTTTTGAGGATCTTGTACATGCAGATCTCCTCTCCTGTCTGCTTTGCGCCTGGGCACCGGCCTTTGCCCCGAGCCGGCGTGCGTTGGCGCGCGTTTGCACACACGAGCTAATTTTAGTCCTCGATTGACGTTCGTATAACGGAATTGTTTTCCAAAATAATGCCCCTGAGCTGCAGGTATTTAGATAAATGACCACTGCTCGGAGGACAACCTATGAAAGCCAGCGCGCTGACCTGCAGGCGGGGAGTTCCGGCCTGCGTGGGCGCCGGCGGCGTTCGATTTTTGGCCGGGCGAGAAGACGCCGCGGGCGCAGACGTCGCAACCGCTCACCCGCTATTTCCTACCGTTTAGTGTGGAGAAAGCTCCTACCTGCTGCCGGGCTTGCCGGCGCCGTTGATGTGGTCGCGGGCGTAGATGACGCCGCGCTCGAGGCATAGCTCGCAGGCGTCGGCGGCGTCGATGGCGGCGCGGCGCACGTCCTCCATCTCGGCGGTGCGGTACTCCTTGAGCACCCAGTCCACCACGGGCATGCGCCCGGGCGGCATGCCGATGCCCACGCGGATGCGCGAGAAGTTCTTGCTGCCCAGCTTGTTGATGATGGACTTGAGGCCGTTGTGGCCGGCGTGTCCGCCGCCAAACTTCACGCGGACCTCGTGCGGCTCGATGTCGAGCTCGTCGTGGATGACGAGCACCTCCTCGGGCGCGATGCCGTACTCGGCGCAAAGCTTGGAGATGGGGCCGCCGCTCGTGTTCATGTAGCTCTGCGGCTTTGCGAGCACCACCTCGCGCACGCCCTCCTCGCCGCGCGCCCGCACCACGGCCACCTCGGCGCCGCACTGGCTCTTCCAGTAGCCGGCGCCCAGGCGCTCGCCCAGCTCGTCGATGGCCCTGAAGCCGGCGTTGTGGCGCGTGTTGGCGTACTCGTCGCCGGGGTTGCCGAGGCCCGCCACCAGGCGGATCGTCTGCGGTTGTGCCTGAGGCTGTGCCTTGGCCATGATGCTCCTTTGGGGTGGGGAGGGTTGTTGCTTGGGGCGTCGGTAGGGCTTACGTCATTGGGCGAGATGCGATTTAGCTCACCGAGCTCGAACTTCTTGCTCGCGAACTTAACAACTGTGCTGTTTGCGACCCACTGTCCTGCTCGATTAAGCGAAGCCGGCGTGCGCAACGCGAGCAAAGCTATCGAACCAGCTTCCGTACCTGCGGTTTTATGTCTAGCTATAAGAGAGGCCCCAGGCGCTCGTTCCCGCTTGCGGCGGGGTGGGCGCGTTGGGGCCTCTCAAGAGTTCGGCTCTTGCTTAGAGGTTGAAGCGGCCGCCGACCATGCCGGAGACGCTCGTCTCGGTGAAGACGTGGTAGATGCACTCGGCAATCTCGTTGGCAACGCTGATGGTGTTGACCTTGCCCTTGAGGTTCTCCTCGGGCTGGGGCACGCAGTCGGTGACGACGCACTCCACGATGGGGGCGTCCTCGAGGCGCTCGATGGCCGGGCCGGAGAAGATGCCGTGGGTGGCGCAGACGTAGATGTCGCCGGCGCCGAGGTTCTTGAGCTCCCTGATGGCGGCGCAGAGGGTGCCTGCGGTGTCAATCATGTCGTCGTTGATGATGCAGGTCTTGTCCTTGATGTCGCCGATGATGCCCATGACCTCGGCCGCGTTGTGGCGCGGACGGCCCTTGTGGGCGATGGCGAGGCTGCAGCCGAGCATGTCGGAGAGCTTCTTGCAGGCCTTGGCGCGTCCCACATCGGGGGAGACGACGACGGTGTTGTCCCAGTCGAAGTTCTTGCTCTTGAAGTACTGGCCAAAGAGCGGCAGCGCGGTGAGGTGGTTCACCGGGATGTCGAAGAAGCCCTCGATCTGGCCCTGGTGGAGGTCGAGCGTGATGACGCGGTCAACGCCGGCGGTCTCGAGCAGGTTGGCCACGAGGCGGGCGGTGATGGGCTCGCGCGGGCCGGCCTTGCGGTCCTGGCGGGCGTAGGCGTAGTGCGGGATCACGGCGGTGACCGAACGGGCGGAGGCGCGGTGCGCGGCGTCCGCCACGATGAGGGTCTCCATCATGAGGTCGTTGACGTTCTTGCCGACGATGGACTGGACAAAGAACACGTCGCAGCCACGCACGGTCTCGTCAAAGCGAGCGTAGATCTCGCCGTTTGCGAACTGCTCGAGCACGAGGCCGTCGACCTCGACTCCCAGGATCTTCGCCACATCAGAGGCAAGCTTGGGGTTGCTCGAGCCGGAGTAGATCCTCAGGCGCTTCTTGATGGGGACGAGTTGATCGAGGTCTTCGTACATCTGGGTGCCGCCCTTTCTATACGAGTTACTGTAGGGGCCGGCCAGCTAGGGGGTGCTGGCCACAGCGGTCATATGGTACGCCCAAAAAACCGCCGCAGACCTGACATCTGCGGCGGCTCACAAACTATTTGTGGGAGACGAGCGACTCGCGGTACTTGGGCGCCCATCCCTCGATGACGGTCTGGCGCGCGCGGCCGATGCCGAGGGCGTTGGCCGGGACCGGCTCGGTGATGACCGAGCCCGCCGCCACCAGGGCGCCGTCGCCAATCTCGGCCGGGGCCACCATCATGGTGTCGGAGCCCACGAAGACCTCGTCGCCGATGACGGTCTTGTGCTTGTTCACGCCGTCATAGTTGCAGGTGATGGAGCCTGCGCCGATGTTGACGTCGCGGCCCATGGTGGTGTCGCCGATGTAGGAGAGGTGCGGGACCTTGGAGCCCTCGCCGATGGTGGACTTCTTGATCTCCACGTGGGTGCCGGCCTTGGAGCCGTTGAGCATGTGGGTGCCGGGGCGCAGGTAGGCGCGCGGGCCGCAGCTCACGCAGTTCTCGAGCACCACGTCCACGGCCACGGTCTCGTCGATGACGCAGCCGTTGCCGGCGCGGGTGTTGGTGAGGCGCGTGTTGGGGCCGAGCTGGCACTCGGCGCCCACCTCGCAGTGGCCGATGAGGTGGGTCTGCGGCCACACCACGGTGTCGCGGCCGAGGGTGGCGTCCGGGCCGATCCAGGCCTGGGCCGGGTCGATGAAGGTGACGCCCTCGGCCATCCAGTGGGCGTTGATGCGGTCGCGCGCGATGGCGGTGAGCTGGGCGAGCTGGGCGCGCGAGTTCACGCCGAGGCCCTCGGTGTAGTCGTCGCAGTGGAAGGCGCGCACGGCCATGCCGTGGCCCTTGAGAATCTCGAGCATGTCGGGCAGGTAGTACTCGCCCTGGGCGTTGTCGCAGCCAACCTCGCCGATGTGGGCGGCAAGCGCGGCGCCGTCGAAGGCGTAGCAGCCGGCGTTGCACTCCAGCAGCGTGGCGGCCTGCTCGGGCGTGCAGTCCTTCTGCTCGATGTTGCGCTCGATGGTGCCGTCGGCGGCCAGCACGATGCGGCCGTAGCCGAACGGGTCGGGCGGGGTGATGGTGAAGGCGGTGGCCGCGGCGGCGCCTTCGCTCACGGACTCGGCAAAGGCGGAGACGGTGGCGGCGGTGATGAGCGGCAGGTCGCCGTTGAGCACCACGACCGGGCCCTCGCAGATGCCGGTGGCCTCGAGGGCGACCTTGACGGCGTGGCCGGTGCCGAGGCGCTCGGTCTGCTCCACGCACTCCACCGTGGCCGGCGAGTTGGCGTAGGCGTTCTCGACGATGGCGCGGACCTCGTCGGCGTGGCTGCCCACGACAACCACCACGCGGCTGCAGCCGCCGGCGATGGCGGCGTCGGCCACCCAGGCGATCATGGGCTTGCCGAGGATCTGGTGCGAGACCTTGGCGTGGTTGGACTTCATGCGCGTGCCCTCGCCAGCGGCGAGGATGATGGCGGTGGCGTTTGCCATGGAAGATGCCTCCGTTTGTGGGGAACAGCAACCCACCCATGATAGCGCAGGGGGAGCGGCAGCTTGGAGGCGGGGGAGCGCGGCGCGCGGCGGGCGCGTGGCGGGGGAGTGTGACATGCGACGGGCGCGTGGTGTGGCGGGGGAGTGTGGCACGGCGGGTGTGGCGGAAGCGGCGGGCGCGGCGGACTGCGGGAGCACGGCGCGATGGGCGCGCGGCGGCCGCGCGGGCGGGCGATGACCTGCAGCGCGGCGAAAGCGGCGACCGCGCAGCGCCTGCGGTGTGATGGCCGCGCGGCATCTCGAGATGAAAAAACCAGCGCATGGCTGGGGTAC
>CAVHKV010000007.1:0-9280 GCA_963636635.1 uncultured Bacteroidales bacterium | reverse complement strand
TCGTGGTCTGTGGCTTCTCCATCTCCAACCTCGCGCTTCGCATCCAGCGCTCCATGGGCGCCGCGGCAGACCACCTGGCCGCCGCTCGCGAGCGCGGGGCCACGCGCCGCCACACCGAGCGCACCGACCAGATGGCTTGGCAAGACGACGAGCCCTGGGAGGACGACTTCGAGCCCGACACCTCCGTGATGGACGAGCCGGCCACGAGCTTCATCGGAAGCCGCAAGACCTCCGTGCTGCGCCGCTCCAACGAGACCACGCGCATGGACCACGCCACCGGCACGCCCGAGCTTGGCTTTGAGGAGCCCGCCGCCGAGCCCAAGACCACGGTGCTGCGCCGCAAGCGCCACCCCAAGCTCGAGAACGAGGCCAACTCCGCGCCGCAGTTCAAGGCCGAGGTGGAGCCCATCGCCGAGGTTCCGTCTCCGCTCGAGGCCACGAAGGCTGAGAAGGGCAAGAAGGCCGAGCCCGTCGAGCCCGTCGAGCCCGAGCCGCTGCCGTGGGAGCCGTCCGAGGACGTGCTTCCCCTGGTCGAGGTTTCCGAGGAGCCGGCTGCTGCCGCCCAGCCCGCCGAACCCGCGGTCCCCGACTTCCTGCGCGCCGCCGCCACCCGCGCCAACGGGGGAGAGGCATCTGCCGCTTCGTCTGCTGGCGCGGCCGTTGCCGCCGGCGCGGGCGCCGGAGCCGTCGTCGCTGGCACCGCCAGGGCTGCTGTCGACAAGCCCCGTCCCGGTCGTGGCACCCGCAAGCGCCAGGAGGCCGCCCCCGAAAACTCGGCCCGTCCGGGCGACGAGAGCGACGACTTCGTGCTGCCGCCCCTGACGCTGCTCGACTCCAACCCCAACTCAGCAAGTTCTGCCACGAGCGACGCCGAGCTCGACCGCACGGCCAGGCGCCTGCAGTCCACGCTCGAGGAGTTCGGCCTCAAGAGCAAGGTCTCCGGCTGGACGGCGGGACCGCTCGTCACCACCTTCAAGATCGAGATGGGCGAGGGCGAGCGCGTCAACAAGATCACGAACCTGCAGGACGACATCCAGCTCTCGCTGGCCTCCGAGTCCGTGCGAATCTACGCGCCCATCCCCGGCACCTCGCTTGTGGGCATCGAGATTCCCAACAAGAAGCGCCAGAACGTCTTCCTGGGCGACGTCCTGCCCTACGCCCAGGGCGGCCCGCTCGAGTTTGCCATCGGCCGAGACTCCGAGGGCTCTCCCGTGGTGGCGGACCTCGCGCGCATGCCTCACATGCTCGTGGCCGGCACCACTGGCTCGGGCAAGTCGGTGCTCATCAACGCCATCATCATGAGCCTCATCATGCGCACCACGCCCGAGCAGGTTCGTCTCATCCTCGTCGACCCCAAGCGCGTGGAGTTCTCCTGCTACGCGGGCCTGCCGCACCTCTACGTGCCGGTGGTGACCGAGCCCAGGCAGGCGGCGAGCGCCCTGCAGTGGGCCGTCACCGAGATGGACCGTCGCCTCAAGGTCTTCGAGCGCGCGGGCGCCCGAGACATCCGCGTGTACAACAACATGATCGCCGACGGCAAGTTCGACGACATGGAGAACCCGCCCACCCACATGCCCTACCTCGTCGTCGTTATCGACGAGCTCAGCGACCTCATGATGGTGGCCGGCAAGGACGTCGAGTCCTCCATCGTTCGCATCGCCCAGCTCGCCCGCGCGGCCGGCATCCACCTGGTGCTCGCCACCCAGCGCCCCTCGGCCGACGTCGTCACGGGCCTCATCAAGTCCAACGTGGACACGCGCGTGGCCCTCAAGGTGTCCTCGTCCATCGACTCCCGCGTCATCCTCGACCAGACCGGCGCCGAGCGCCTCATGGGCAGGGGAGACATGCTCTTCCGCAAGGCCGGCGGCGTGACGACCCGCGTGCTCGGAGCCTACGCGAGCGACGACGAGATCGAGAACGTGGTCACCTTCATCCGCGACCAGCGCGAGCCCGACTACCACGACGAGATCCTCTCCGCCGTGGCTCCCTCCACGCCCGGCGCCGCCACGGCGGACGCCATGGAGGAGGACGACCCGCTCGTGTGGGAGGCCGCCCAGGTGGTTGTGGACTCTCAGCTAGGTTCCACCTCGGGGCTGCAGCGCCGGCTCAAGGTGGGGTACGCTAGGGCAGGAAGAATCATGGACAACCTCGAGCAGAAGGGTGTCGTCGGTCCGCCCGACGGCTCCAAGCCGCGCGAGGTCCTGCTGGACGCCGAGGGGCTCGAGGAGCTCCGTGCGGCCGAGGCCAAGTACAAGGAGGTGTAACGGGCAGCCGTGGCACAGACTCAGTTTGCAGACATCCTCTACCAGCGCCGCAGGCAGCTCGGGCTCTCCATCTCCCAAGCGGCCAAGGTGCTGCGCATGCGCGAGAGCGTGCTCGAGGCCTTCGAGGACGGGGATTTCGACCACTTGCCGGCCCTTGGCTACGCGCAGGGCATGGTGGCGAGCTACGCCCGCTACCTCGGACTCGATTCCCGTCAGATCACCGAGCTCTACGAGCGCGAGCACGCCGAGTACGTGGCTGGCGTCACCGGCCGCGCGCCGAGCGGCCTCGCGAGCCTTCGCGACGAGCCGCGCTACCACGACCCGGCCTCGGCCACGAGCCCGGTCCGCACGAGCTCAACGGCCCTGGTGAGCGGCAGGAACGCCGGCCGCGACTCCTACGCCGGCCGCGACGGTCGCGCCGAGCGCGCGCCCTACGACTACCGCGACGAGATGCGCGAGCGCAGCTCCCGCGCCGGCCGCGACGGCGCGTACGGCTCCTATGACAACTACGACTCGCTCGAGCGCGACCGAGGCTACCGCAGCTACCGCGACGACTCTGCCGCCGACAGGCGCTACACCACGCGCAACCCCAACGGCTCGTCCGACCGTTCGCGCCGTGCCACCCAGGCCGAGCGCGCCCGCCGCGCCCGCGGCACCGAGGAGTCCTACGGCGCCTGGGGCGACAGGCCCTACGGCCGCGAGCGCCGCGCGCTGCCCAGCGCCGACGACACGGTGACCACCCGTCGCGTGGAGTCCGACCGCTACCGCGACGACCTGCGCTTTGACGGCCAGGCGCGCTCCTACAGGCCGTCCTCCACGCGCGCCGGACGCCAGAGCTCGAGGAACTTCTCGGCTCCCGAGCGCCCCAACGTGCGCCGCCGCCAGCCCAACAACTCCCAGCGCGACCCACGCGCCCGTTCCCGCAGGCAGCAGCCGCAGCCTAAGGGCTTCGCAGGTTTCCTCCAGAGCTTCTTCTCCGACCAGCGCCGCGTCGTGGCCCTCATCGGCCTCGTGCTCGTGGTGCTGCTCGTAGTCATCATCTCCACCTCGGTGAAGTCCTGCGCTACGTCCAAGAACGCCAACGAGAAGGTGAGCGTCTACACGGCCGCCACGGCCGAGACCACCTCGGCCGCCACCACGGCCTCCACGCTCGAGCAGCAGGTGCTCTCTGACGCCGCCGAGAAGCAGGCCGCCAGCAGCGCCGCCGCCGCCACGCAGGAGACCAAGGTGAGCGTCTCTGTTGACGACGGCGCGACCACCTGGGTGGAGATTACCTGCGACGGCGAGCAGAAGGTGGCCGAGTCCATCACGGGCGCCTGGTCCGAGGAGTACACGGTCACCAAGAGCATCGAGATCCGCGTGGGCGACCCCAGCGCCGTCACGGTGAAGAAGAACGGCGAGCAGCAGGTCTTCGGTTCCAAGAGCGGTGGCGTCTCCACCCTGAGCATCCAGGGTACCGACCCCAACGCCACGAGCGACGATGCCGCCACCGACTCCTCTGAAGACACGTCTTCCGAAGACGATTCCGATTCCGACTACTAGCGGCGCCGCGCCGATGCGCGCTTCGCATAACCCCAGATGGGAGATGACATGGCCAAGGATTCCAGCTTCGACGTGGTCTCCACCGTCGACATGCAAGAGGTGGACAACGCCTACCAGCAGTCCGCCCGCGAGCTCACCCAGCGCTACGACCTCAAGGGTTCCGGCGCCACCATCGAGCTTTCCAAGGCCGACGGCACCATCACCGTCAACGCCCCGGCCGACTTCGTCTCCAAGCAGGTCATTGACGTGCTGAACGGCCGTTTGGTGAAGCGCCAGGTGGACCTCAAGAGCGTCTCCTGGGACAAGCCGCAGGCCGCAAGCGGCGGCTCCGTCCGCGTGGTGGGCCACATCGTCCAGGGCATCGACAAGGAGTGCGCCAAGCGCATCTCCAAGGACATCCGCGACCTCAAGCTCAAGGTCAAGGCCACGGTTGAGGACGACAAGCTGCGCGTCACGAGCGCTTCCAAGGACGCCCTGCAGCAGGTCATCAGCTTCCTCCGCGACCAGGACTACGGCATCCCGCTGCAGTTCACGAACTACCGCTAAGCGATTGGGCGCCAGGCCCCGTGCCTCGCCGCCTTCGCAACGCCTATGAGCTCCGGCGCTGCCATTTTGGCGGCGCCGGGCTTCCTACCTAGTGCCACCAAGTACCGAAAGGCCCGCATGAGCGCAGATACGAACACCGCCAGCCCCAACGTCCTCTACGTCACCCTGGGCTGCGCCAAGAACGAGGTCGACACCGACCGCATGAGGAGCCTGCTCACGCGCGCCGGCTACGGCGAGTCCGAGCAGGTCGAGGACGCCGACGTCGTCATCGTGAACACCTGCTCCTTTTTGGCCAGCGCCACCTCCGAGAGCATCGAGCGCACGCTCGAGCTCGCCGAGGCGCGTTCCGAAGGCGTGCGCGAGCTGCCCATCGTGATGTGCGGCTGCGTGCCCTCCCGCTACGGGGCGGACCTGCCCGAGGAGCTGCCCGAGGTGGCGGCCTTCGTCCGTACCGACGAGGAGGACGGCATCGTCTCCGTCATCGACGGCGTGCTGGGGCGCACCTCGGTCGTGCCTTCCGCCTCCGGCGTGGCGGCCGGTCCCTTGGCCGAGCCCCTGCGCACGGTGCAGGGCTCGAGCGCCTACATCAAGATCTCCGACGGCTGCGACCGCTTCTGCTCCTTCTGCGCCATTCCCTACATCCGCGGCCGCTACGCCTCGCGTCCCTATGCGGAGATTGAGCCCGAGGTAAAGGCCCTTGCCGAGCAGGGCGTGCGCGAGTTCGTGCTCATCGGCCAAGACACCGGCATCTGGGGCCAGGACCTGGGCGAGGGCGATACGCTCGCGAGCCTGCTCACGCGCCTGGCCGAGGTCGTGCGCCCCTACGGCGCCTGGCTGCGCGTGCTCTACCTGCAGCCCGAGGGCATGACCGACGAGCTCATCGCCGCCATCCGCGACACGCCCGAGGTGCTGCCCTATATCGACATCCCCATCCAGCACTGCAACGGCCGTGTCCTTAAGAGCATGAACCGCTCGGGCGACGCCTCCGAGTTCGCCGAGCTCTTCGCCCGCCTGCGCTCCGAGATCCCGGGTATGGTGCTTCGCACCACCGGCATGGCGGGCTTCCCCGGCGAGACGGACGAGGAGTTCGAGGAGCTGCTCCAGTTCATCAGCGACGAGGAGTTCGACTACACGAGCGTCTTTGCCTACTCGCCCGAGGAGGGCACGCGCGGCGCCGAGATGGACGGCCAGGTTGACGAGGACGTCAAGCTCGACCGCACGCAGCGCCTCATCGACGTTGCCGAGGAGCTGGGCTTTTCTGCCACGGCCGCCCATGTGGGCGAGGTCGTGGACGTCATCATCGACGGCATCGACACCGACGGCGACGAGCCGGAGCTCATCGGCCACGCTTGGTTCCAGGCGCCCGACTGCGACGGCGCCGTGCACATCCGCGAAGGCGAGGCGGCCGTGGGCGACATGGTCCGCGTGCTGCTCACCGAGGCCTTCTGCTATGAGCTCGAGGGCGAGATCGTGAAGGCGGGGGAGTAGGTTGGCTACCAAGAAGCAGAGCATCTGGACGCCCGCCAACATCGTCACCTGCGTGCGCGTGGTGTTCGTTCCCGTGTGGCTGCTCATGGCCGAGACGCTGGGCTATATGAGCGCCATGGGCGGCTTCTCGGGCGGCATGTTCGCCACCTTCGTGGCGTTCTGCCTGCTCTCGCTCACCGACAAGCTCGACGGCTACCTCGCGCGCAGCCGCAACGAGGTCACGACCTTCGGCAAGTTCCTCGACCCCATCGCCGACAAGCTCGTGGTCATCGTGGCCCTGTGCTACCTGCTCGAGCGCGGCGAGCCCGTGACCTGGGCCTTGCTCGTCATCATCTCGCGCGAGTTCCTCGTGAGCGGCCTGCGCATGGTCGTGGCGTCCAAGGGCGTGGTCATCGCCGCCGGCAACCTTGGCAAGTGGAAGACGGCCACCACGATGGGCGCCATCTGCGTGAACCTGCTTGCGCTTTCCTTCCCCGCGGGCTCGGTGGTCTACGACGACCTGTGCCTGCTTGCCTACGTGCTGCTGGCCGTGGCCGTGGTACTCACCATCTGGAGCGGCCTGGACTACTTCCGTGGCGCCTGGGGCTCGCTGGCCGACGATGAGCCGGAGTGCGAGGGCGAGGCCGCGGAGGCGCGCTCTGCTGCCGAGGCGAAGGCCGAGAGCGGCGGTTCTGGTGCTGGCGCCGTGAGAGCCGTTGCCGAGCAGAACGAGGGTGTGCCTGCCGTTGCGGCGTCTTCTGACGAGGCTTTCGGCGAAGGTGGCGCCGGAGAGGCCGACGGCTATCCCACCTGGGACGATGCCGTTGCCTACGCCGCCGAGGTGCTCGAGGCCGCCCGCGCCAAGGGCGCGACGCTCGGCACTGCCGAGAGCTGCACGGGTGGGCTCGTCGAGGCCTCGCTCACGGCGGTTCCCGGTTCGTCTGACGTGGTGATGGGCGCCGTGGGGAGCTACGCTTGCTCGGTCAAGAGCGCAATCCTTGGCGTTTCCGAGCAGACGCTTGCCGAGCACGGCGCCGTCTCGAGCGAGTGCGCCTCCGAGATGGCCGAGGGCGCGCGCAAGGCCCTTGGCTGCGACGTCTCCGTGAGCGTCACCGGCATCGCCGGCCCCGGCGGGGCCGTTCCGGGCAAGCCAGTCGGCACCGTCTGGTTTGGCGTGAGCGACGGCCAGACCACCAAGACCGTGCGCGAGTGCTTTGCCGGCAACCGCGCCCAGGTGCGCCTGCAGTCCGTCATGAAGGCGCTCGAGCTGCTCAAGGGTGCCTGCTAGCAGCCATTTCTTGAGCTCGATAGGGGAGCGTGCGGCATTGTCCGTGCGCTCCCTTTTTTGCGTTCAAATCAAACAAATTCGGCCGTTATTTGTCCAATTTCGTCCAGTTTGCCGAACTTTGCCCCATCGCGGTCTCCGCTCGCCTGCCTTTCGGCTGCGCTGGCAGATTTGCCTTCTCGAACCTATGTCCAAAACGCATATCGCTAGCTCGGGTGTTAGGTCTCGGTTAGTTCGGTAACAGGTTTTGTCAGGTTCTTTTCGATATACGCTTCACTCGTCTTGTTGACCTCGAACGGACGTTCGCGTACTATTGGGAGGACGCCAATGGAAGGGAAAGAAATGGCAAAGTCAAGCGGCACCCCTCGCGTTATTCACGCTCCTACTACCGGTCAAGAGCGCGAGGAAATGATTAAGTCCACGATGGCCGAGATTGAGAAGAAGTTTGGCAAGGGCTCAATCATGAAGTACGGCGATGGTGGCCCAGACCTGCAGGTAGAGGCCATTCCCACGGGCTCCATTGCCTTGGACGTGGCCCTTGGCATAGGCGGCGTCCCGCGCGGCCGCATCGTAGAGATCTACGGCCCCGAGTCTTCCGGCAAGACCACCCTTTCCCTCGAGATTCTCGCGGAGGCCCAGGCCATGGGCGGCGTCGTCGCCTTTATCGACGCCGAGCACGCGCTCGACCCGGGATACGCCGCCCGCATCGGCGTCGACATCGACGAGCTGCTCATCTCCCAGCCCGATACGGGCGAGGAGGCGCTCGAGATTTGCGACAAGCTCGTTCGCTCCGGCGCCATCGACGTCGTGGTCATCGACTCCGTTGCCGCCCTGGTCCCCCGCGCCGAGATTGAGGGCGAGATTGGCGACACCACGGTCGGCCTCCAGGCCCGCCTCATGAGCCAGGCGCTTCGCAAGCTCGCCGGCTCGCTCTCCAAGTCCAACACCACCTGCATCTTCATCAACCAGCTGCGCGAGAAGATCGGCATCATGTTCGGTAACCCGGAGACCACGCCCGGCGGCCGCGCCCTCAAGTTCTTCTCCTCCGTGCGCATGGACATCCGCAGGGTCGATTCCATCAAGCAGGGGTCTGACATCATCGGCAACCGCGTCCGCGTCAAGGTCGTCAAGAACAAGGTCGCCCCGCCCTTCAAGATCTGCGAGTTCGACATCATGTACGGCACCGGCATCTCCAAGGAGGGCTCGATTCTCGACCTCGGCGTGGAGCAGAAGGTCGTGGACAAGTCCGGTGCCTGGTACACCTACCAGGGTGAGCGCCTTGGCCAGGGCCGCGAGGCCGCCAAGGAGATGCTGCGCACCAACCCCGACCTTCGTGACGAGATTGAGGCGCAGGTTCGCGAGGCAGTCGGCCTTACGGCTTTGAACGCCGCAGCAGAGGACGCCGAAGAGGAGAGCCCGGCTGATGCCGAGTAGGCACAAGCGCGCTGCCAAGGAGCCGGAGCAGCCTCACGAGCATTGTGCGGCCTCCGGCTTTTCTTGGACGCTTGCCTATCCCGAGAGGGGAGCGGCGCTTGGCTCAAAGAAGCCGCAGGCGTGCATCACCTCAGACGGCCACGACCCCGTGCGCCTGCCTGTGGCCGTTGCCAGGGCCATCGAGGCCGTGGAGGACGAGCCGGGCTCCTTCGCCGAGCTGCTCTTCGTCTTCAAGGAGAAGTCCGCGGCCTGTGCCTTCCAGCGTGTGGCGGACATGGTCTCCAGGCGTGAGTATTCCTCCAAGGAGGCCTACGACCGGCTGCGCCGCGACGGCTACTCCACCTTCGCCTGCGAGTCTGCCGTCTCCCGTGCCCGCGAGCTTCGCATCATCAACGACGATCGCTTTGCGGAGAGCTTCATCTGCAACAAGCTCGCCTGCGGTTGGGGGCCGGTTCGTCTTGAGCGCGAGCTCGCCCAGCGCGGCATCACGCTCCAAGACGTAGAGGGCTGGCCAGAGGAGTTCATGGATGGCGAGGACGTCACCCAGCGCGCGGCCGACCTGCTTGCCTCAAAGAGGGTTCCCGAGAAGAACGCCTACCCCAAGCTCGTCCGCTTCCTAGCCAGCCGTGGCTATCCGCTCAGCGTCTGCAAGGAGGCGGTCTCGGCGAGGCTCAACGAGGAAGAGGCGGATATTTAGGTCGTGTTCAGCTCGCTAATCTGCGCTTAACGCGACAAGCCTTGT
>CAVHKV010000006.1:0-4775 GCA_963636635.1 uncultured Bacteroidales bacterium | reverse complement strand
CGAGCGCGTGGTCTACGTGAGCTGCAACCCCACCACGCAGCGCCGCGACGTGGAGCTCTTCCTCGCCGGCGGCTACGCCATCGAGAGCCTCGAGGTGGTGGACATGTTCCCCCACACCAAGCACGCAGAGTCCGTCATGGTGCTGAGCCGCAGGTAGGCGCCTCGCAACAGCTTTTTGACGAGGTTTTGCTAGGAACGCAGACGGCTTCGCTTGGGGGCGTCGCCACTGTAGCCTTGCCCAACCGCGCCGACGCCGTGGCCTCGCCCGTCAGCGCTCGCCATTGCCCTCCCGTCCCGCCGCACACCGGCCACCGCCCGCCACGGCCGCGGCCCGAAAAGTTACCTGATAGTTGCGTCTTTGTGTGGTCTGGCCCGCGTTCCCGCCGCTCCGCCCACATGCGGAGTAAGCTCAAACCAATCAAGTAACCAATAGGTTTGGCGAAAGCTGCCGCCCCACGTGGGCTGGTGGCTTTTCTGCTGTTGTCGACGGAAGTGGCGCATGAAGAAGCAGTACGTTTGCCGGTTTGCAATCTACCTCTTGGGAATGGCGTTCATCGCCCTGGGCATCATGCTCAACACCAAGGCGGGGCTCGGCGCCTCGGCCATCATCTCGGTGCCCTACACCGTGGCCCAGGGCACCGGCCTGGACTTCGCCAACCTCACGCTCGTCACCTACATCGTCCTCGTTGTGCTGCAGTTCTTCGTCAAAGGCAAGGACCGTCAGTGGATTGACGTGCTGCAGGTCGTGGTGAGCATCCTGTTCACCCGCTTCATGGCGCTCATCGAGTGGGTCATCCCCTACCAGAGTGGCTACCTGCCCACCGACATCCTCATGCTCGCCTTTGGCATCTTCTTCACCGGCATCGGCGCCGCCATGGCCGTCGACATGCAGCTCATCCCCAACCCCGGCGACGGCATCGTGAGCAGCATCGCCGGCCGCACCGAGAAGGAGCTCGGCCTGTGCAAGAACTGCGTGGACTTCACCTGCGTGGCGCTCTCGCTCATCGTCGGCATCTGCATGGGCAACCTGTGGCTCGGCGTGGGGCTGGGCACCCTCATCTCCATGGTGGGCGTGGGCCGCGTCATCTACGCCTTCAACCACCTCGCCCTCCCCAAGCTTCAGAAGGCCGCTGGGCTTAGCTGCTAGGGCCTCGCGTACTTGGAGATGGCCTCCAGCAGCTTTTCCTCGTCCATGGGTTTTACGAGGTAGCCGGTCATGCCGGCGTTTCTGGTGGCCGCGACATCGTCTTGGAAGGCGTTGGCCGACATGCCGATGATGGGGACGTCCTTGGCGTCGGCGCGGCCGAGGGCGCGAATCTCCCTCGTTGCGGCCAGGCCGTCCTTCACGGGCATCATCACGTCCATGAGGATGACGTCGAAGGCGCCCGGCTCGCTCTTGCCAAAGGCCTCCACCGCCAGCTCGCCGTTGCGGGCACCCGTCACGAGGGCGCCGCTCGTCTCGAGCATGTACTGGGCAATCTCGAAGTTGAGGTCGTTGTCCTCCACGAGCAGCACGCGCAGGCCCTCGACGGTCGCGGGCTTCTCCACCTGCTCGGAGCCCTTCGCAACGTCCGCGTCGGCGGCGATGATGCGCTCGGTCTCCGCTCGCTCGTCGAGCAGCAGCGGCAGGGTCACCACGAAGGTCGTTCCGCGGCCCGGCCTGGTGGCCAGGTCGATGTTGCCGCCCATTTGGTCAACGATCGCCTTCACGATGGAAAGGCCCAGGCCCGTGCCCTGGTAGGTGCTGCGGCCGTCGCTGCGCTCCTGGGAGAACGGCTCGAACACGTGGGCGGCAAACTCCTCGCTCATGCCGATGCCCGTGTCCGAGATGGTGAACTCAAAGACCGCGCGGTTCTCGTCGCTGAAGACCTCGCGCGCAAAGAAGGAGACGCGCCCGCCGGGGTTGGTGTACTTGATGGCGTTGCCGGCAATGTTCACGAGCACCGAACGCACGTGCTTGGGACTACCCACTACCTTGCGGTGGACGATGGAGTCCGTGCCGTGGTCGATGAGCTCGATGCCCTTCTCGGTGGCAAGGACCTGATGCAACGTGGAGATGCTGCTCAGCAGCTCAACGATGTCAAAGGACTCCTCGGTGAGGTTGATGCCGGCCGACTCGAGCTTGGTGATGTCGAGCACGTCGTTGACGATGGAGAGCAGGGTGTCGGCCGCGCCGTCGATCTTGGTGAGGCAGGAGCGCACGTACTCCGGGTCGTCCACGTTGTCGCGCGCGATCTCGATCATGCCCATGATGCCGTTGATGGGCGTGCGGATGTCATGGCTCATACGGCCGAGGAAGTCGCTCTTGGCACGGTTGGCGCCCTCGGCCTCGTTGATGCGCCTCTGCATGAGGCGCTGCTGGTTGCTCATGTAGATGACGAGCAGCGTCACGGTGATTGACATGTTGGAGGCGGGAATCTCGGTGAAGAAGTACTGCGAGAAGCTGCCGACGATGAGCGGGATGATGTAGGTGGCGCACTCCACGAAGACGGCGCGGCGCTCGGCCGTCTTGTTGCACAGGTAGCGGACGAGCGAGATGAGCACGCCGGCGATGGTGTAGCCGTTGGCCAGCACAAAGACGAAGAGCCAGAACAGCGGGCCACGGACGTACTCGCCCGCGCGCGTGACGCCGAACACGAGGCCCGTCCACGGCGTGGTGAGGGTCATGGCAATCAGCAGGCAGAAGGGCAGCCACTTCACGATGTTCCACGGCCAGCTGTTGATGTCCTCGAGGTCGCAGCGCTTGGCGCAAAACTGGAAGAACAAAAGGCCGATGGCACCGGTGGAGAGGATGAACCCCATGTTGAAGAGGGTGTTGCCGAGCTGTCCCGCCCCTGCGCCAACGCCGACGCAAAGGGCGTCGGAGACCGCGCAGACGATGGAGGACACGAGCAGGCGGACGATCCAGGCCTCCTCAGCGCCAAAGCCGGGCGTGCGGCTCAGCCTCGCCACGAGCAGGATGTCGATGATCATCGAGTAGAGCACGACGACGACATAGTTCACCGTGAGGATGTCGGCGACCATCGGGCTCCCTTCGCGTCATCGAACTTCGTAGCATCTAACGTATGAAGTCTAGCTGAACGCAGGCGCGCGGCATTCGCGCTTGCGGCGGAAGGGGTGCCAAGTTCGGGGACGGACGGGACGGTGGCGCTTGCGTTTGGGGCGCGGGGCCTGCGGAGGCACAGCCGCAGCAACGTATCCCAGCGCGCGCGACGCATGCCCGCGCCACGTCGGCCGGCCGCGGCCCGCGACAAAAAACGCGCCGCGCGGGTGTTCCCGCAACGGCGCGCTCTGGTTGCGCGGCTCGATTACACGGCCCGCCTACTCGGCCGGGTCGATGGCCACCGTGAGGTTGGGGCGCACGTGGACGCGGCCTTCCGCCAGCCAGCCGATGACCTCGGGGTAGAGCTCGTGCTCAATCTCGTGGATGTGGGCCTCGAGCTCGTCTGCCGTCCAGCCCTCCTCCACCGGCAGCGCACGCTGGGCGATGATGGGGCCCTTGTCGTACTCCTCGTTGGCAAAGTGCACCGTGACGCCGGTGACCTTCACGCCGCGCTCGTAGGCGTCGGCGATGGCGTGGGCGCCGCGGAAGCTCGGCAGCAGGGCCGGGTGCAGGTTCACCACGCGGTTGGGGTAGGCGGCCAGCAGCGGCGCGTGGACCATGCGCATGTAGCCGGCCATGACCACGTACTCGCAGCCATGGGCCTTGAGCTCGGCGGCGATGATCTCGTCGGCCTTCTCGGGGTCGGCGTAGAGCTCCTTGGAAAGCGTCAGCGTCTGCAGACCCGCTTGCTCGGCACGCACGAGGCCGTAGGCGCTCGGGCGGCTCGAGACCACCAGCTCGATGCTAGCGTTGAGCTTGCCCTCAGCGATACGGTCGATGATGGCCTGCAGGTTGGTGCCGCTGCCAGAGAGCAGCACGCCGATCTTCAGAGGCTCGGTGGTAGCCATGCCAGCCCCCTACTGCTCGTCGCGGTAGACGACGTTGCCGCTGCCGGCCACGCACTCGCCCATGACGAAGGACTCGAGGCCCTCGGCGGCGAGCATCTCGCTTACCTTCTCGGCGTCCTCGGGCGCGCAGATGACGCTCATGCCCACGCCCATGTTGAAGGTCTTGTAGGCCTCCTCCAGCGTGAGGCCGGCAAGGCGGCTCACGTAGGTGATGACCGGCGGGATCTTCCAGGCCGGGCCCGCCTCGCCTCCGCGGTAGACCAGCGCGTCAACGTCGGCCGGCATGGCGCGGTTGAGGTTCTCGGTGATGCCGCCGCCGGTGATGTGGGCCATGGCATGGATGGGCGCGCCGGCGCGCAGCACGCGCACGAGCTGCCCCGCGTAGATGGCGGTGGGGCGCATGACGGCGTCGGCCACGGACTCGCCCAGCTCCTCGTTGTACTTCTCGAGCTCGGCCACGGTCTTGCCCTCGATGGCCACCTTGCGCACGAGCGAGTAGCCGTTGGAGTGGATGCCCGAGCTGGGGATGCCGAGGATGACGTCGCCCACCTTGACCTTCTCCGGGCCGATCATCTTGGGGCGGTCCACCACGCCCACCACGAAGCCGGCGAGGTCGTAGTCGTCGGGGTTCATGACGCCGGGGTGCTCGGCCATCTCGCCGCCCACCAGGGCGCAGCCGCTCTTCTTGCAGCCGTTGGCGATGCCGGAGACGATCTCGGCCACGTGCTCGGCGCGCAGCTTGCCGATGGCCACGTAGTCCAGGAAGAACAGCGGCTCGGCGCCGATGGGCACCACGTCGTCCACGCACATGGCCACGAGGTCCT
>CAVHKV010000005.1:7589-10154 GCA_963636635.1 uncultured Bacteroidales bacterium | reverse complement strand
CCATGGTGGGCGACGGCATCAACGACTCGCCGGCCCTGGCCCGCGCCGACGTGGGACTTGCCATCGGGACTGGTGCCGACATCGCCAAGGAGGGCGCCGACGTCGTGCTCATGCACTCCGACCTGCTCGACGTGGCGCGCGCCATCGAGCTCTCCCGCGCCACCATCCGCAACATCAAGCAGGACCTCTTCTGGGCGCTGTGCTACAACGCCTGCGGCATCCCGCTGGCGGCCGGCGTCTTCTACCCGCTGCTGGGTTGGCAGTTCTCGCCGATGTTCGGCGCGGCGGCCATGAGCCTCTCGAGCGTCTGCGTGGTCTCCAACGCCCTGCGCCTGAGGGCCTTCCGCCCCAAGGGGGCGCCGCTGGAGAAGGGCTAGCGTATTCGCCCAGCTACAATGTGAAAACGGCCGCGTCGCGGCCATGCGAGAAGGGACATCCCATGAACTACACCATCAAGACCCAGGGCATCATGTGCGGCCACTGCGAGGCCAAGGTCGAGACCGCGCTGCTCGCCGTGGACGGCGTGACCGACGCCGAGGCGGACCACGAGACCAACGTCGTCACGGTCGAGTGCGCCGGCACCGTGAGCGCCGACGCCCTCAAGGCCGCCATCGAGGGTGCATCGGACACCTACAAGGTCCTCGAGGTAACGGCCGAATAGCAACCGGCTCAAAGGCTGTTCGCGCAACCTGGGGCCTCGCGTCCGGCTCGGGCAGTCCTGCGCTCGCACGAAGATGACATTAAGTCATCTTCGGCTCATGCGGAATCTCGCCGGCCGCGAGGCCCCGGGTCGCGCTGCCGGCTGATTGAGGGGTGCGGGTTGTCGGCCGCTCTCGAAGACTTGCGGCGAAACAAACCTGGCGGGCGGGGACCTGCCAAAAGGGGAGAGGAGCCTGCCATGATGGCAGACGAGAAGACCGTGCTCAACTTGCTCAAGACGGCCCGTGGCCAGCTAGACGCCGTTATTCGCATGGTTGAGGAAGACCGCTACTGCATCGATATCTCAAACCAACTGATGGCCATCGAGAGCCTCGTGGCCAAGACCAACGCCACCGTGCTCAAGGCCCATATCGCGGGCTGCGTGAAGAGTGCCTGCGCCTGTGGCACCGAGGCCGAGCGCGACGAGAAGCTCGCCGAAATCGGCGGCGTCATCGACAAGCTCTCCAAGTAGGAGTTTCCCGCTGTCTCCACTCTCGGCGCTCGCGCCGTTTGGAGGCAGGGGTGTGGGTTCTTGTGCGTTGCACGCGCGAACGTGAACGCCTTGCTAGGAGCTTCTCGCTATCTCAGCTCTCAGTGCTCGCGCTGTTTGGAGGCTGGCCTGCGCGTTCTTGTGCGTTGAGCGCGCGAACGTGAACGCTTGCAGGCGGTCCGCGCGGCCTCGTGTGTCCAATCAGCTGCTTCCATAGCTTGCCGTGTGGCATAAGAAGGGCGGGCGCCTCGTTTGGAGGACGCCCGCCCTTTGTGATTTAGCCCCTGATGGGGGTTGCTTACTTGATGACGCCGCCGAGGAGTATGGTGACCAGCGAGATGATGATGGCGCCGAAGAAGGCCGCACCAAAGCTGTCGATGACGATGCCGGCATGCGTGATGTTGCGCGAGAGGAAGCTCGCCAGCTCGAGCATGAAGGCGTTGATGACGAGCGAGAACAGGCCCAGCGTAAGGATGGTGAAGGGCAGTCCCAGCACTTTGAGCACCGGCTTGATGCAGGCGTTGACGATGGACAGGAACAGCGCGGTGAAGATGGGGCCGGCATAGGCGCCGCCCACGGCCTCGATGCCGGGGACAAGCCAGACGGCGGCACCAACCGCGATGGCGCCGACGATCCACGTAGCGATGAACTCCATGAGAATCCTCTCCTTTAGGTCGCTTGCCGCAGAGTATACCCAGCCTGCGCGGGGTAGATTTCACCAGCCGGCAAGTGTGACTGCGAGGTTTGCTTGCGTCACCGTGCAGATATTGCCGGCGCTATGTTTGCTTTGTTGGATGCCTGGCAGCGAAGCATGCGAACGGCGCTTCCGGGCTGTTTGCCATCGTTGCAATCGTGGGGGTTGATGCACGCAGCGTCCCACCCATACCGTTCCAACCTGTTCTTCTCGTGTGGGGGCACTTTAATGGGCTAAAGTAGACGCTTGGAAATCCGAGGTAGGCCGCGAGCGGAGGGGGACGCATGGACGTGAACGAGGTCATGGGGACGGATGGCGCCCAGGCGCTCGTCGCCGCGCTGGCCGGCCTTGAGTCTGCTGACGAGGCGGCTGCCCTGCTCGTGGACCTGTGTACCCCGCGAGAGATAGAGGACCTCTCCCAGCGTCTCGAGGTGGCACGCCTGCTTTCGCAGGGCGAGCCCTACCTGGCCGTGCAGGAGCGCACCGGCGCATCCTCCACCACGGTGAGCCGCGTCTCCAAGTGCCTCAACGGCCAAGCCGGCGGCTACCGCGCCGTCCTGGCTCGCGAGGGCAGCGCAGCCAAGTAGCCCCACATGTTCTGGCACCAGCAGCTAAGTGCTGCTCAGACTGAACGAATGCTATTGCTTTTCATGCGCACCCTGTGACCGACAGCATTCAAAGC
>CAVHKV010000005.1:0-7579 GCA_963636635.1 uncultured Bacteroidales bacterium | reverse complement strand
GCTTAGACTTGCCAAATGGCCGTCTTTCGCATTCGCGCTCAACGACTCAACGACAGCCAAACCTAGGGCCTGCCGACGTCCGTCGCAGCGGACATTCCGCAGCGCCTACACCCTCTTTTGCTGGCATAGCCTCGCCCGCGAGGACGTCCGCAAGACGGATGCCGGCAGGCCCGGAGTGGGCGTTGACTATCAGCCCGAACACCTCGACTGGGTTTGCCATTCTCATGCCAGGACGTCCGCAAGGCGGATGCCGGCAGGCCCGGAGTGGGCGAGGGCCAACCGCCTGCCAAAGAAAGAGCGAGGCCCGCTAAGACCTCGCTCAAATAGCGCACTATGTCAGCCGCGGTCCTTACTTGCACAGGCCTTCGCCGAGGTCGGCGAGGGCGGCGAGGGTGGCCTCGGCGTCGGCCGGGGTCTCGGCCACGATGTCGCTCAGGTGCTTGTTGTTGAGGTAGCCGCTGATGAGCTGGCCCAGCTCCTGCCAGATGGGCAGCGTGGGGCAGATCTTGGTGCGCGGGCAGATGGAGCCGTTGGAGCAGTCCAGGCACGAGACGGGCGCGAGCGAGCTGCCCTCTGCGGCACGGATGATCTCGCCCAGCGTGTAGTCCTTGGGCTCGCGGGCCAGGCGGTAGCCGCCGCCCTTGCCGCGCTGGCTCACCACGAAGCGGGCCTTGTGCAGGCTCGCCATCACCTGCTCGAGGTACTTGCGCGAGATGCCCTGGCGCTGCGAGATGTCGCCGAGCGAGACCCAGCCGTCGGTTCCCTGGGCGCAGGCGAGGTCGGCCATGACGCGCAGGGCGTAGCGGCCCTTGGTTGAGATTCCGGAGGCCATGGCTACTCCTTGGTGGCCAGCGGGTTGCCGGCCTCGTCGGTGCCGTCCTCGGTGGAGGTGGCGCCGTCCTTCTCGGGGTTGGCGAGCATCTCGTCGAGCGTGCGCCAGGCAAGCTCGGCGCACTTCACGCGGGCGGGCATGTGGGAGATGCTGATGAGCTCGGCGCTCTCGTCAAGCTCCTCGAGGGCGGCCTCGTCGGTCTCCTCGCCGCGGATCATGCGGCCAAAGAGGTGGCACAGCTCGCGGGCCTTCTCGGGCGTCTCGCCAATCATGAGGTCGCTCATCATGTCGGCCGAGCCCTGCGAGACGGCACATCCCGTGCCCGTCCAGGAGACCTCGGCGATGGTGCCGTCGCTGTCCAGGCGGACGTTCAGGACGAGGTCGTCGCCGCAGCTGGGGTTGATGCCCTCGTGGCAGTAGGTGGCCAGCGGCATCTTGTACTTGTAGTCCGGGTTGCTCACGTGGTCCATGAGCGCGCGGCTGTAGACGTTGGCGTTAGCCATGGAAGATCCCCCAAACGAAGTTGAGCCCCTCCACGAGGGCGTCGATGTCGGCCTTGTCGTTGTAGAAGGCCACGCTCGCGCGGCAGCAGGCACCGTTCTCCACGTCGAGCCAGGCCAGCAGGGGCTGGGCGCAGTGGTGGCCGGCGCGGATGGCGACGTCTCTGGTGTCGAGCAGGCTCGAGACGTCGTGCGGGTGGATGCCGTTGACGTTGAAGCTCACGGCGCCGACGTGGGCGCGCGGGTCGCTCGGGCCGATGACGGTGACGAAGGGCAGGGCCTGGAGCTGCTCGCAGAGGTAGGCCGCAAGCTCGCGCTCGCGCGCCTCGAGCTCGGCGCGGCCGTGCTCGCAGATGTAGTCGATGGCCGCCCCCGTGGCGTAGATGCCGGCGGCGTCCTGGGTGCCGGCCTCGAACTTCTCGGGAAGCGGCGCCCAGACGGCGTCCTGTTCGCTCACCGAGTCGATCATCTCGCCGCCGGTGAGGAAGGGCGGCAGGCTCTCGAGCAGCTCGCGCTTGCCCCAAAGACCGCCGATGCCCATGGGGCCGCCGAGCTTGTGGGCGGAGAAAGCGAAGGCGTCGACGCCGAGCTCGGCCACGTCCACGTGGACGTGCGGCAGCGACTGTGCGCCGTCGGCGATGACCGTGGCGCCCTGGGCGTGGGCGGCGTCTGCGATGGCGCGCACGGGATTCTCCACGCCAAGGACGTTGGAGACGTGCGTGACGGAGACGATCCTGGTCTTGGGGCCGATCTTTGCCGCGATCTCCTCGGGCGTGATGACGCCCTCCTCATCGGGGCGCAGGTAGACCAGCGTGGCGCCGGCCGCGCGGCAGACCTGCTGCCAGGGGATGAGGTTGGAGTGGTGCTCCATGATGGAGATGCAGACCTCGTCGCCCTCACGCAGCACGGAAGGCGCGAGCGTCTTGGCAATGAGGTTCAGCGCCTCGCTGGCGTTGCGCGTGAAGATGACCTCGGCCGGGTCCGCGGCGCCGATGAAGGAAGCGACCTTGGCGCGGGCCTGGGCGATGGCCTCGGTGGCGTCAACGGAGAGCTGGTAGAGGCCGCGAAGCGGGTTGGCGTTCATGGTCTCGTAGAAGCCGCGCTGGGCGTCGAGCACGCAGGCCGGGCGCTGGGCCGTGGCCGCGCTGTCAAGAAACGCCAGCTCAGGCTTGGCGGCCAGCAGCGGGAAGTCCGCCTTGTAGGGGTTTTGGGCAATGTCTACGGACGTGGCCATCTATGCCTCCTCGAGCATGTCTGAAATCTCGCAGGCGGCGGCGTTACCCAGGGCCTTGTTGGCCCAGCAGACCACGGCGGCCGGCGCCTCGCCGGGAAGCGTGATGGCCGCGTCGTCAACGATGGCGCGCGAGAAGAGCGCCTCGGCCTCCTCGAGCGAGAGGCCGCGGTCTTGCAGGTAGGCGAGCTGCTCGGCGCTCACCGAACCGATGGCGGCGCCGTGCGAGCCCTCGACGTCGTCCTCGTCGCACAGGATGGTGGGCAGCGTCTTGTTCACGACGTCGTCGCCGCAGACGAGCACGGTCTCCTGCTCGGAGCCCTTGGAGCCCTTGCAGCCGTGGATGAGGTCGATGGTGGCGCGCAGGGCCTTCTTGGCGTCGCCGTCGAGCACGCCGGTCATGTCGAGGTTGGCGCGGCACTTCTTGCCGCGGACCGGGACGTAGTAGGCGAGGTCGAGCTTCTGGCCGGTGCCGGCGAGGTAGCGAAGCGAGAGTTCGAGGTGGCTGCGGTCGCCGGCGAGCTCCACCGTGGTGCCGAGTGCGCAGGTGGCGGCTCCGAGCACGTACTGGCGCACGTTCACCTCGGCGCGTTCGTCGGCCACGATGCCGAGGCTGTCGAGGTGCTGCTGGCTGCCCGTGGCGGCCACGAGCAGCGTCACGTGGACGCGGCTGCTCGCCTCGGCGTGGATGCGCAGGGCATGTCCGCTCGTGGCCGGCGCCTCCTCGGCTGCGGCGTGCGCGACTCCCTCGCGGGCGACGGCCTCGTTTTCGCCCGCGTGCTCGCGAGAGTCCGCCTCGGGCGCGGGCGCGCCGTAGCCCTCGGCCACGACGACGTCCACGAAGGCCTCGGCCCCCGGGCGCACGAAGACGCTCGTCTGGGCCACGACGCCCAGCGAGCTGTCGAGCAGCACGCTCACGTGCTCGCGCTTGCCGGCCGGCACCACCACGGTGCGGCGGGCGCTCGCCGAAGCGTCGAGCCACTGGGTGGCCTCCTCACCGGCGCCGCAGGCGATGCGGCGGGCGGCAGCCGGGACCTCGGCGGCCGGGTCTGCCGCGGGCGGGGTGGGGACGAGCAGCGAGCAGTCGTTGGTCTTGAGCCAGTTCCAGGTCTGGGCGGGCGTCTGGTTGACGCCGGTAAGCGTGGTGGCCATTAGCCGATCGCCCCTTCCATCTCGAGCTTGATGAGGTTGTTCATCTCGACGGCGTACTCCAGCGGCAGCTCCTTCGAGACCGGGTCGGCAAAGCCGTTCACCACCATGGTGCGGGCCTCCTGCTCAGAGCAGCCGCGGCTCATGAGGTACATGATCGTGTCGTCCGAGATGCGGCCGATGGTGGCCTCGTGGCCCACGCTGGCGGTGGCGTTGCGCACGTCCATCGCCGGGATGGTGTCGGAGCGGCTGATGTCGTCGAGCATGAGCGAGCTGCAGCTCACCGAGGCGCGGGCGCGGTCGGCCTTCTTGGTGACCACCACCGAGCTGCGGAAGGTGGAGATGCCGCCCGCCTTGGAGAGGCTCTTGGTGTCGATGCTGGCGCGCGTGTCGGGCGCGGCGAGCGTCACCTTGCAGCCCGTGTCCAGGTTCTGAGTGGCGCCGGCGAAGGTGATGCCGGTGAACTCGCAGGTGGCGCGGGCGCCGGCGAGGATGGAGCTGGGGTAGAGGTAGGAGACGTGGCTGCCGAACGAGCCCGAGACCCACTCCACCTTGCCGTCCTCCTCAACGCGGACGCGCTTGGTGTTGAGGTTGTACATGTTCTTGGACCAGTTCTCGATGGTGGAGTAGCGCAGGCGCGCGCCCTTGCCCACAAAGAGCTCCACCGCACCGGCGTGGAGGTTGGCCACGTTGTACTTGGGCGCCGAGCAGCCCTCAATAAAGTGCAGGTCAGCGCCGGGTTCCACGATGATGAGCGTGTGCTCGAACTGGCCGGCGCCGGCGGCGTTGAGGCGGAAGTAGCTCTGCAGCGGGAAGTCGAGCTTCACGCCGGCGGGCACGTAGACGAACGAGCCGCCGCTCCACACGGCGTAGTGCAGCGCCGCGAACTTGTGGTCGGTCATGGGGATGAGGGTGCCGAAGTGCTCGCGGATCATGTCCTCGTAGCCGCTCTGCATGGCGTCCTCCACCGTGGTGTAGACCACGCCGGACTTTGCCACCTCGTCCTTCATGTTGTGGTAGACGATCTCCGAATCGTACTGGGCGCCTACGCCGGCCAGACTCGTGCGCTCGGCCTCGGGGATGCCCAGGCGCTCGAAGGTGTCCTTGATGTCATCGGGGACCTCGTCCCAGTTCTCGGCCTGCTTGGAGCCGCTGGCCACGTAGGTGGAGATGGCGCTCATGTCCAGGCCGCCGATGGCCGGCCCCCAGTTCTTGGGCATCTCCATGCGCTCGTAGGTGGCAAGGGCCTTGAGGCGCATCTGCAGCATCCAGTCGGGCTCGTTCTTCTTGCGGCTGATCTGCTCGACCACCTCGCCCGAGAGGCCGTCGGCGAAGCGCTCGTAGCCGTCCTCGGGCTTGACGAAGTCGTACATGGAGCGATCGACGTCGGCGACCTCGGCGCGCTTGCGCTCGGGCGCGGCGCCGGCCACGGCGTCCGCGGCACTCGCCATCTGCGGTTCGTTGCCCGCAAGCAGCTGACTGTCGTTGGCCATCGCTTACGCCTCCGCCTTCTCGAGCTCGGCCTCGGCGCGCTCGTAGCTCTCGAAGCCGTTGCGGTCGATCTGGTCGATGAGCTCGGGGCCGCCGTGGGCCACGAGGTGGCCGCGCACCATGACGTGCGTGTGGTCGACGCTCACGCGCTCGAGGATGCGGGTGTTGTGCGTGATGATGAGCAGGGCGCCGTCGCACTGCTCGCGGTAGGCCGTGATGCCGCGCGAGACCACCGAGAGGGCGTCCACGTCCAGGCCCGAGTCGGTCTCGTCGAGGATGGCGAGCTTGGGCTGCAAAAGCAGCAGCTGCAGCATCTCGACCTTCTTCTTCTCGCCGCCGGAGAAGCCCACGTTGAGCTCGCGGGTGAGGTAGGAGGAGTCCATGTCGAGCTCCTCGCACAGCTCGCCCACGCGGCGGCGGAACTGCTTGGCGCTCATCTTGAGCTCGGGGCGCTTCTGGCAGATGGTGCGCAGGAAGCTGTAGAGCGGCACGCCCGGAATCTCAACCGGGGCCTGGTAGGAGAGGAACAGGCCTGCCAGCGAGCGCTTGTCGGGGGAGGCGTCGGTGAGGTCGGCGCCGTCGAAGGTGACGGTGCCGGCGGTGGTGCGGTAGGTGGGGTCGCCCATGATGACGTGGCCGAGCGTGGACTTGCCGGCGCCGTTGGGGCCCATGAGCACGTGGCACTCGCCGGCGTCCACGGCCAGGTCGATGCCGTGCAGGATCTGCTTTTCGTCGGCGCTTGCGCTCACGCCGTTCACGTTGAGGAGGTGTTCCATCTCTTGCCCTTCTTGCTAGGGAAACAACCTTGCTGATAATACCCCACCGCCACGGGGATTATCCTGGCCGCGCTCCGGAAATGCCCCGAACGTGGTGGGTTTTTGAATGTGAGTCGTGGCTAACTTGAAACCCGCAGGTTGTGGGGTTGTTCGAACGGGCTACGGGATTGCCGGCGGAGCTTGCCGAAGTTGGGCTTGCGCGAGCTGCGTCACGTGCGCGACGCGTTTTGTTGCCCTGCGTTCCCCGCGATAGGCACCTTGTCTCTTCCGCGCGCAAGCATGGTGAACAGCATTCGAGAGTTCCCGCCGTTGCCCTGGCATCTGGTTGCCGGGGCGTTTCAGCGGCCGGCCTTCTCGGTGCCGCGTGCGCCGTGAAGGGGCTAGGATGAAACGCGCTGCTTCGGTGGGGCCTTGCGCCTGCGGACCTACGTCTGCTCGCAAACCGCCCGGCGGCGCTCGTTGTTCGTTGTTTGGAGGAAGTCTTGGACAAGTGGAAGGCCCTTGGGCGTTTCGTTGGCTCGCACATGCCCATCATCGCGCCGCTGTGCGTGGCGGCCGGCGTCTTGCTGCCGCAGGTGTTCGTGCCGATGCAGAAGTTCGTCTCGCCGCTGTTTGCCTTCATGACCTTCCAGGGCTCGCTCAACAACGACTTCAAGAGCGTGGCCAGGCAGTTCACCCACCCGGTGGACATCATCGTCATCCTGGCCGTCACCATGTTCGCCATGCCCATCGGCGCCTACGCGCTCGCCAACCTGCTGTTTGCGGGCGATCCCAACCTCGTCACCGGCGCCACGTTGGAGTATTGCGTGCCGGTTGGCGTGGTGAGCTTCATGTGGTGCGACATGTACGCCGGCGACCTCTCGCTGGCGCTTTCCACCATCCTCATCTCCACCGTCATCTCGCCGTTCACCATTCCGTTCACGCTACAGGCCCTGCTGGGCGCCACGGTTGAGGTGGATGTGCTCGGCATGATGTCCAACATGGTGTTCATGATCGCCCTGCCCGCCATCGCCGGCATGCTCGTGAACAACCTCACCTACGGCTGGGCGCAGCGCACGCTCTCGCCGGCCCTGGCCCCCGCCTCCAAGCTCGTGCTCGTGGTGATCATCTGCGCCAACTCCTCGCAGATGAGCGACTACATGCGAAACCTCACCCCGCAGCTCGTGGGCATGGCGCTGTTCATCCTGCTCTACGCCACCTTTGGCTTCCTCGTTGGCCTGGTGGTGGCCAGGCTGCGCCACCTTTCCCAGCCCAAGTTCGTGACCTCGTGCTTCTGCACGGGCCTGCGAAACATCAGCGCCGGCGCGGTGCTTGCCGCCCAGTTCTTCCCCGGCGAGGTGGTCTTCCCCGTGATGATGGGCACCCTCTTCCAGCAGATCCTCGCCGGCCTCTTCGGCTCGGTGATGAACCGCATCGTGGGCAAGGCTCCTAACAGGGCTTAGCAAGGTTCGGTGCTGGTTCGTCGAGTTTTTAGGCGAATTGGGCTCCAGAGGGGAAGTAGTCCGCAAATATCGCAACCCATCTACCTGCGGTTTTGGAAACACAAAATCAAGGGACTACTTGCCCTCGGGACCGCGGACGATTTCTTGGACAGTCTAGC
>CAVHKV010000004.1:0-5946 GCA_963636635.1 uncultured Bacteroidales bacterium | reverse complement strand
ACTGGGAGCCGAGCCACAGGCGCACCGTGGTGATGCGCGTGAAGGAAACGGCAGACGACTACCGTCTCTTCCCCGACCCCGACCTCGCGCCGTTCGACCTCTCCGACGCCTTTATCGAGGGCTGCCGCGAGCAGATTCCCGAGCTGCCCGACGCCAAGCGCGACCGCTACGTTGAGGCCGGCGTGAAGCGCGCCGACGCCACCCAGATAGCCGGCGACCCGGATACCAGCACCTTCTTTGAGGGCGCTCTGGCCGCGGCCGGCGCGGACGGCAAGCCCACGAGCGAGAAGGCCGCCCAGACCGTGGCCAACCTCGTGGTGAACGAGCTCACCGGTTACCTCAACGCCAACTCCACCACGCTGGCCGAGAGCGGCATCGCGCCTGCCCAGGTGGCAAGCCTGGCCGGGCTTCTGGCCACCGACGCCATCAGCTCCAACCAGGCCCACGAGGTCTTTGACCTCATGGCCAAGACGGGCGAGGACCCCGCCAAGATCGTGGACGAGCGCGGCATGCGCCAGGTGAGCGACACCGGCGCGCTCGAGCCCGTCGTGGACGCGGTGCTTGCGCGCTGCACCGACCAGGTGGAGCAGTTCCGGGGCGGCAACACCAAGGTCGTGGGCTTCCTCGTGGGCCAGTGCATGAAGGAGAGCCGCGGCAAGGGCAACCCCAAGCTCTTCAACCAGCTCCTCACGGCCAAGCTGCAGGAGATGTAGGCTTCCGGCTCGAAGCACGTAACGAAAAGCGCCCGTCTGCTCCAGTGGCAGGCGGGCGCTTTCTTTACTGCTCGCTGGCGCCGAGGGCCTCTACTTTGGCGTGGATCGTCTGCAGCTGCCCGGCGCCGCCGGAGAAGACGCCGATGGAGAGCATGCAGTCGCCGTAGTCCCGGCCGTTGCTGATCTTGATGTAGGCGTCGTCCACCACGCGGTTGTTGGTAGGGTCGAAGGGGTGCCAGCAGCCGCTTTGGTAGACCTCGAACCACGCGTGCGTGGCGCCCTCCGCGTCGTAGACGCCGGCCACGTACTTGGCCATGAGGTCCAGGCCTCGGCAGACGGAAATCGCCACCTGGGCGTAGTCCTGGCACACGCCCTTGCCGGCGGCGAGGGCCTCCTCGGCCACGGTGCGCACGGTGGTGCTGCCCGGCTCGTAGGTGAGGCGGTCGTGCACGGCGCCCATGACGTAGCGAGCCTGCTCCACCGGGCTTGCCGCCCAGACGTAGCGAGAGATGCCGCGGCCCACCTCGGCGGTGAACGCCTCAAGCGCCTCTCCCTGCTGGGTGAAGGCGCTCTGGTAGCGGTAGAGGGGCTTGTAGACCTGCTTTTGGTGGCGGCTCTGGTCCACGAAGGCGATGCCGCCCACGTGGTAGGAGAAGCTCGAATGCGGCTCCACGATGCGCCCGGTCACCACCGGGTTG
This sequence comes from uncultured Bacteroidales bacterium, assembly GCA_963636635.1. Classification (GTDB taxonomy): domain Bacteria; phylum Actinomycetota; class Coriobacteriia; order Coriobacteriales; family Atopobiaceae; genus Parolsenella. The sequence continues at coordinate 4,535 of CAVHKV010000004.1, read as the reverse complement.
GCAAAGCTGTCGGTGCCGTAGGCAAGCTCGCAGGCGGGCTCAAGCGTGAACTCGAGGTCGCAGATGCGCTGCTGCGAGAGGTTGGGCGGCAGGCAGCGCAGCTGGAAGCGGTGGTCTCCCACGGGCTCGCTGAACTCCAGCGACGTCTGATAGTCAAACCTGAGCTTCCTCACGCCAGCGTACCCCCGTGCCTCCTTACGACCTCCAGGACGTCGTCCAGTCTACCCGTGACGCCCTCGCCGTAGCCGCGCGAATGCAGGTTGTAGGCGAGGTTGGAGATGAAGGAGTCGATGGGCAGGCACTCGGGGTGGCGCACGTAGCCCAGGTAGAAGACGAGCTTGCGCAGCGGACGGTCGAGCGTGGCCTCGTCAACGCCAAAGCGGCTCCACAGCTCCAGGCGCTCCACGTACTTGCCCAAGAACAGCAGCGCCTTGGCCTCGCCGGAGCTCATGCCGTCCTCGACCGAGCCCCAGAAGGCCAAAAGGTCATCGCGCACGGAGCGGTGGCGGGGGAGGCGCGAGCAGACCTCCTTGCTCGCGCGCAGGTTGATGAGGGCGAGCTCCACGTAGCTCACGGTCTCGGTGCCGAGCTCGGGCCGCAGCTCGATGGCGTTGCCAAAGGCCGCGCGCATGCTCGCGCAGACCGAGTTGGGGTCGTCGGCGTTGTACAGGATGGCCGCGACCAGGCTCTCGAGGTCCTCGCTCGGGTCAAAGGGCAGGTCGAGCGCGCCGCAGAACTCGGAGAAGTCGGTGGTCTCCAAATCGACGTTGGCGTCGTAGGTCTTGCCGAGCTGGCCGAGCGTGGTGTAGACGCGCTCGGAGTAGCGGCCGAGCCAGAAGAGCTGGTCGGCCTTTGCGCGGGTGATGGGCAGCGTGGCCCCTACTTCGTGAGTACCCATGTGTCCTTGAAGCCCCCTCCCTGGGAAGAATTGACAACCATCGAGCCCGGTTCGCGGGCGTAGCGCGTAAGGCCGCTCGCCCACACGCGGGTGGTCTCGCCCGTGAGGACGAAGGCGCGCAGGTCGGCCATGCGGCGGCACGGGCTGCCGTCGTCGTCGACGCTGGCGACGTCGCGGAAGTGCACGACCTCCTGGGCGATGAAGCGCCTGGGTTCGGCCTTGACGTGGTCGCGCAGGTTCTCGAGCTGCTCTTTGGTGAGCGAGTCGCCAAAGACCACGCCGTAGCCGCCGGCCTCGGCGACGTCCTTGATGACGAGCTCGTGCAGGTGCTCCATGACGTAGGTCATGTCGCGGTCGAACATCGGCAGGTAGGTGGGGGCGTTGTTGAGGATGGGCTCCTCGCCCAGGTAGTAGCTCACCATGGCCGGCACGAAGTAGTAGATGCCCTTGTCGTCGGCCACGCCGTTGCCCGGCGCGTTGACGATGGCGACGTTGCCGGCGCGGTAGGCGCTGATGAGGTTGGGCACGCCGATGACCGAGTCGGGGTTGAAGCAGAAGGGGTCGAGGTACTCGTCGGAGATGCGGCGGTAGACCACGCCCACCTTGTGGCGGGCGCCCGAGTAGTCCACGTAGAAGAGCTGGTCGCCGTCAACCACGAGGTCGGAGGGGTAGGCAAGGGCGGCGCCGGTCTTCTCGGCCAGGTAGGAGTGCTCGAAGAAGGCGGCGTTGTAGCGGCCCGGCGTGAGGATGACCGGGATGCCGCCGCAGCTGCTGTACTCCATGGCCGCGGCGAGGAGCTCGGGGTAGTCGCGGTTGTCGCGCACGTGGTTGGCCGCGTAGACGTCGGGCGCGATGCGGCGCGTGATGCTGCGGGCGATGAGCGGGTAGGAGGCGCCGGAGGGGATGCGCAGGTTGTCCTCGAGCACCACCCACGAGCCGTCGCTGTCCTGCACGAGGTCCTCGCCGGCGATGTGAGCGTAGATGCCCGCTGGGGGCTCAACCTCGTTGATCTGCGGCAGGTAGCCCGAGCTCGAGTAGACGAAGTCCTCGGGGACGACCTTGTCGCGGATGATCTGCTTTTCCGAGTAGATGTCGCGCAAAAACGCGTTGAGGGCGCGGACACGCTGGGCGAGGCCGCGGGAGAGCTTGTCGAACTCGGCGGCGCCGATGATGCGCGGCACCGGGTCGTAGGGGAAGATCTGCTCCTTGAAGGTGCCGTTCTTGTACAGGCCAAAGCGCACGCCGTTGCGCGCCATGTCCTCGTTGATTTGGGCGCGCCGCTCGATGAGGGGATCGAGGCCAAGCGGAATGGTCTCGTCCGTGGAGGGCGTGGGGGTGAGGGTCTCGCTCATAGGCATCACTGTCCAGGTCGGGCGCCTGGCGCGGGCGCGCCGGACGCTGGCTGCAGATGGGCCGCTAGGACCCCGTGCGGCTTGGCAGGGGCGGGACGTGTGGCGATGTCTTTGGCGATGTGTCAGCCGCGGAGCGGCTTGCGAGCGCGAGGCGTCGCCTGGGGGCCTGCCCCGGCTGCGTGCGGTGTGCGGAGAGGGAAGGGAGGAAGGGTAAAACCTCTCCGCACACCGCGCATGGCACGTATAATTGCGCCCGAAGATTGCGAGGCCGTTTCTGCGAATCCGCGTTTACAGGATGGCAAGAATGTTCTGACATCCGCGTTACATGGGGCCGGTTCCGCTGCGTGAGGCGGCTACGTGCGGAGCGCGAGGGTTGTAAGTTTGATTGAGCGCGGGCTGGGAGCTGGGCGCTGCGCGCTTTGAACGGCCAGCGTTCGTGTGACTTCGAGATACTGGTTGCCGCGCTATGGCAATGGCTTTGGTTGAGTGGATGGCCGGTGTTGCGTGGGGCCAGCCTGGCATGTCGTTCCGCTGAGTCTTGGCAACGATTGGGCGGCTGGCAACTAGTATGTTGTGACGATCGAGCTTTGACGGTCTGTGTGGGGCACCCACCTGGACAAAGGCTGCCGGCTGGGCGGCACCGTTATGTTGCCTAGCAAACTGCGAGAGGGGGAGTGAGCATGGGAGAGACGAGCGAGGCGCTCGAGCGCGCAAAGGCGGCGGGACGCGTGCCGCTGGCACTGCATGCCTGTTGCGGACCGTGCTCGCTCGAGCCCGTGGCCGCCCTTCGCGAGGAGGGCTTTGAGCCCGTCATCCTGTGGGACAACCCCAACATCCAGCCGGCCGCCGAGCACGAGCTGCGCCTGGCCACCCTGCTTGCCTGGGCCGCGGACGCCGGCGTTGCCGTGATTCGCTGCGAGCGCGGCGCCGGCAGCGGCATTGCTAGCACGCCCACGCTGGGCGAGGGACGCGAGACCTGGGAGCGCGTGGTGGCGCCCCACGGCTTCGACCGCGAGGCCCGTTGCCGCGCCTGCTACGCCATTCGCCTCGATGCCGCCTGCAAGGCGGCCCGCGAGCTGGGCTTTACGCATGTCTCCACCACGCTCGCGGTCTCTCCCTACCAGCTCTTCGACGCCTGCACCGAGATTCTCGAGAAGCTTGCCCGTGCCAACGGCCTCGAGCCCGTGGTGCGCGACTGGCGAGAGCTTTACCCCGAGGCCACGCGCGAGAGCCGCGAGCGCGGGATGTATCGCCAGAACTACTGCGGCTGCCGCTTCTCTGCCGCCGAGGCCACCCTCGAGCGTCACGAACGCCGCGACGAGCGCAAGCGAGCCAAAGCCGCCGCCAAGGCCTCGCGGGCTGGGGAGTGACGGAATTTAGTACAGGCCAATTCCGTCCAGCCTGCCGCCGGGAAGTCCGGCGAGCATGCGCAGGGCAAGCGCGCGATCCTTCGGGTTTGACTGTGCGATTTGCTCTTCGTCAGGGTCGAGGTCTGCAAGGAAGGCAAAGCTGTTACGTACGGCCTCAGAGAGCTTCTCGGGCTTAGGCTTGGGAACTGCCAACGCGCCAATGTCCTCGATGTCGAACTCCTTGGCGGAGCGGGGACGAAGCCATCTTTCCGGGTCGAACACGGTTCCGGTATGTGCTGGGCCCCAGGAGTTGCTTGCGGTGGAGACGCCGTTGGCGTCCACCCAGATTTTGAGTACGGCAAGTCTCCTGATAAGGGGCTTATCAAGCCCATTCCAGAGGGAGCTACGTCCAGATAACCATGCGAGGTCGTACATGTCTCGGGCGGTAGTGGTGCGGTTGAGCCTGGCGATCTTTTCGGTGATGTTCTCCTCGAGCCGCACGGTCCTTATCGAGGGCAGCGCTCCGCCGTAGCAGTTGTGTATGGGCATAGGAACCCAGGTGGCGCCAACGGGTTCGAGCCACGGCGCGGGCGAGAAGTCAAGTTTGGTTTGAAGTGTTGGCTCAGGTACAAAGCTGCTTGAGAACGTAACAGATCACTTTCCGCGCCTTTCTACGACGCCGTAGGAGAACGGGCCGATAACCAAGCCGTCAACGGCGGCAACGAATGCCAGCGCAGCCTCGTCTCGGTTCTGATCCACTTGCGATACGGCGAAGTCGAGATCAAGCGAAAAGCGTCCCTCGTTTCCGGCATAGAGCTTTCGGATGGCGGTGCCGCCCTTGATAACCACGGACGTCAACGTGCCGTTCTCTTCTAACTCGCGAAGGAGCAAGTCTTGGGCCACATCGATGACGGCGGCCTCTCGGCCTTGTGCAGC
>CAVHKV010000003.1:0-14782 GCA_963636635.1 uncultured Bacteroidales bacterium | reverse complement strand
GGTCGGAAGCTCCCATATGGATACGAATGACCCAAATGTATCTTCCTGTGGGGACTGAAAGCTCCCATATGGATACGAATGACCCAAACGTAGCTCGCTGTGAGGTCGTTGGGGCTCTCAACGTTGTCGCCGCAAGAATCTCAACTCGTCTACCTGCGGTTTTATGACTTGAGCAAGAATCTCCCACTTGAGGGACCTCGCAGGGAGCTACGAATGCGTCAAACGTATGCCGTTGCGAGCATCACGGCACATACGTGTGCACCAAATGTATGTCCAGGGTGCAATCACTTTAGTTTGGTAAAGTGGGCGGCGGTGGCACTTTAGTGTGCTAAAGTGGTTGCGGAAATCATGACGTAACGGGCGGGCGGTATCATTTCGTCCGTTGACTGCAAGGGGAGGAAGAACGTGATCATCGGCACGCCTAGGGGCTTTCGGGACATTCTGCCGAAGGAGGCTCGCGCGCGCGAGCAGATTCGCGACACGGTGAGGGCCTGCTTCGACGCGCACGGCTACGTCCCGGTCGAGACGCCGCTGCTGGAAGACCGCAGCGTGCTGGAGCGTGCCGGCCGCATCAAGGGCTCGCCCTTCCAGCTCTTTGACCTCGACAACCGCCTGCTCATGCTGCGCCCGGACCTCACGCTGCCCATCGCGCGCCTCACTGCCCAGCGCCTCGGCACCGCCGACCTTCCGGCCCGCCTGCGCTACGAGGCTCCCGTGGTGCGCGAGCAGGGCGCCCTGCGCGGCCAGTCGCGCCAGTTCACCCAGCTCGGCGTGGAGCTCATCGGCGGCGAGGACGTGGCCGGCGAGGTGGAGGTCATCTCGCTTCTGGCCGAGTCGCTGCGCGCGCTCGAGGTCCCCAACGTGCGCCTCGTGGCCGGTTCGGTGCGCCCGCTGCTCGCCCTGCTCGAGGCCGACGTGGCCGACGAGGAGCTGCGCGAGCAGGTCCTCGGCTACGTGCACGCCTCCAACCTCGTGGCGCTCGACGAGTGCGTGGAGGCCGCGGGCCTGCCCGCGCCCATCGCCCGCGCCCTGCACGCCCTGCCGCGCCTGCACGGCGACGCCTCGGTGATCGACAAGGTGGACGAGCTGCTCGAGGCCGCCTGCGTGCCCGCCGCCAACCGCGGCACCGACGAGCTGCGCCGCCTCGTGGCCGGTCTCGAGGGCAGTGCCGCCGGCGAGCTCTCCTTCGACTTCAGCATCATCAACAGCTTCGACTACTACACCGGCATCATCTTCAAGGCCTACGTGGACGGTGTGGCCGCGAGCCTGGCCTCGGGCGGCCGCTACGACGCGGTGCTCGCCAACCTCGGCATGCCCAACGTCGCCGCCTGCGGCTTTGCCCTTTCGCTCGAGCGCCTGCAGGAGGTCCTCGGCCGCGGCACCGACGAGGCCGTGGCCATGCCCGGCGTGAACCTCGGCAGCCGTCCACTGCGCATCGCGGTGCCCAAGGGGTCGCTGTTCTCCGGCACGCTCGAGGCGCTCGAGGCCGTGGGCCTGCCCGTGGATGACCTGCGCGACTACGGCCGCAAGCTCATCATCAGCGCGGGCGACGTGGAGTACGTCATCGTGCGCGCCACCGACGCCCCGGCCTTCGTGGCCCACGGCGGCGCCGACTGCGGCATCTGCGGCTCCGACTCGCTCATCGAGGCCGATCTCGACCTGCTCCAGGTTGTTGACCTGGGCTACGGCGCCTGCCGCTTCATCGTGGCCGAGCCGCGCTCCAAGGCCGGGCAAGCCGAGCGCGCCTACGCCCGCCGCGGCTCCATGCGCGTGGCCACCAAGTACCCGCGCATCACCCAGGCCTACTACGACCGCATCGGCCAGCAGGTCGACATCCTCGCCTTGCACGGAAACATCGAGCTCGGGCCCATCGTCGGCATGACCGACCGCATCGTGGACATCACGGCCACGGGCACCACGCTCAAGGAGAACGACCTCGTGATCGTCGACGACGTCATGGAGTGCACGGCCCGCTTCTTTGCCGGCCCTGCCGCCTACCGCTGCGACGCTCGCATCCGAGACCTGGCCGACCGCCTCGCCGCGGTCACGGCCAAGAAGGAGGACTAGATGATTCACGTTGACCTTACCGGCGGCCGCCAGCTCACCGACGCCGACATCCAGCGCTCGGGGGCCCTGCCGCGCGAGGTGATGGAGTCTGCCGAGGCCATCGTCGACGACGTGCGCGCCAACGGCGACGCCGCGGTGCGCGCCTACTGCGAGAAGTTCGACGGCTCCTGCCCGGCGGCCTTCCGCGTGCCCGACGAGCTGCTCGATTCCGCCCTTTCCATGGTGGATGAGGAGTTCCTCGCCTCGCTCAAGCTCGCCCACGCCCAGATCCGCGAGTTCCACGAGCGCGAGGTCGCCCAGTCCATGTTCACCACCCGCGCCGACGGCACCCTGCTCGGTGTGAAGGTGACGCCGCTGCCCAGCGTGGGCATCTACGTGCCGGGCGGCCGCGCGCAGTACCCCTCCACCGTGCTCATGAACGCGGTGCCGGCCAAGGTTGCCGGCGTGCACCGCATCGTGATGGTGACCCCGCCGCAGCGCGACGGCTCGCTCTCTGCCTATACCCTGGCTGCCGCCAAGATCGCCGGCGTGGACGAGGTCTTTGCCGTGGGCGGCGCCCAGGCCGTGGCCGCCCTTGCCTACGGCACCGAGTCCATCCCGCGCGTGGCCAAGATCACCGGCCCGGGCAACGCCTACGTGGCCGCCGCCAAGCGCTACGTGATGGGCGACGTGGGCATCGACATGGTGGCCGGCCCCAGCGAGGTCTGCGTCTGCGCCGACGCCACGGCGGACCCCGTGGTGGTCGCGGCCGACCTCATGGCCCAGGCCGAGCACGACCCCATGGCCACCTGCTACCTCATCACGGACGCGCCCGAGCTGCCGGGTGCTGTGGAGGCCGCCGTGGAGCGCCTGTGCGCCCAGAGCCCGCGCGAGGAGATCACACGCAAGAGCCTGGAGCACGGCGTCATCGTCACCTGCGACACCCTGACGGACGCCGTGGCGGCCGTGAACGTGGTGGCGCCCGAGCACCTCGAGCTGCACTGCGCCGACGCCATGAGCCTGCTGGGCTCCATCGAGAACGCCGGCGCCATCTTCGTGGGCCCCTGGAGCTCCGAGCCCCTTGGAGACTACGTGGCCGGCCCCAACCACACGCTGCCCACGGGCGGCACGGCCAAGTTCTCCAACCCCCTGGGCGTCTACGACTTCGTGAAGCGCTCGAGCGTCATCTCCTACACGCCGGCCGGCCTCGTGGCCGACGGCCCGGCCGTGCAGGCCGTGGCGCAGTCGGAGGGCCTGTGGGCGCACGCCCTCTCCGTGGGCCTTCGCCTCAAGCTCGCCGGTGAGGGCCACGAGACCTTCGCCGACCCCGAGGCCGCCTGCGAGGGCGCCAACCGTACCGCCTGGCCGCGCGACCTCGCCACGCCCGGCGTGCCCTACCTGCCCGGCTACGACGGAAAGGCGTAAGCGATGGCCCAGCTTTCCGAGAGGGTCCAGGCGCTCGTGCAGCCGCACCTGCGCTCCATCGAGACCTACGACCCCAACTTCACGCCCACGCGCGTGAACCTCTCTGCCAACGAGAACACCTACGGCGTGCCTGCCGAGGCTCGCGCGGCCATCGACGCGGCGCTCGCCCAGACGCAGACCAACCGCTACCCCGACCCCATGAGCGACGAGCTGCGCGACGAGCTGGCCGCCTGGCACGGCGTGGCCCGCGAGAACATCGTGGTGGGCAACGGCGGCGACGAGCTGCTGTTCAACTTCCTGCTGGCCTTTGGCGGGCCCGGCCGCACCCTCGTGAACGTGCCGCCGGCCTTCTCCGAGTACGCCTTCTTCGCCTCGCTCGTGCAGACCGAGGTGAAGGACGTCTGGCGTGATCCGGCCACGCTGCTGCCGCGCGAGGACGAGCTGGTTAAGGCTGCCGCCACGGCGCAGCTCGTGGTGCTCACCTCGCCCAACAACCCCACGGGAGACCTCGCGAGGAAGGAGCTCGTGCGCAAGGTCTGCGCGGCTTGTCCCGGCCTGGTGATGGTGGACGAGGCCTATGTGGAGTTTGCCGGGCAGGACGCCTCGGTTGAGGGCCTGCTCGCCGAGTTCGACAACCTCGTGGTGCTGCACACGCTCTCCAAGGCCTTTGCCCTGGCGGGCACGCGCTGCGGCTACATCGTCGCCGCGCCCGACGTGGTGGAGGCCCTGGCCGCCGTGCGCCAGATCTACTCGGTGAACGTCCTCACCCAGGCCGCGGCGCTCGCGGCCGTGAAGAACCGCGAGCTCTTTGAGCCCGTGGTGGCCCAGGTGCGCGAGGAGCGCTCGCGCGTGTTCGAGGCGCTGAGCCGCGTGGAGGGCATCGAGCTGTGGCCGAGCGAGGGCAACTTCCTGCTCGTGCGCATGGCCGGTGCCAGCCAGGTCCGCACGCGCCTGCGCGACGAGTACTCCATCCTCGTGCGAGACTTCAGCTACGCGCCGGGCCTTGCGGACTGCCTGCGCATCACCATCGGCACGCCCGAGGAGAATGATTCCGTCATCGAGGCGCTGTGCGTGCTCGTTCCCGAGGAGGCCGCCCGCGCGAAGGGCGCGGCCGGCGAGGAGGTCAGCAATGGCTAGGACCGCAACCGTCACCCGCCAGACCGGCGAGACCGACATCACGCTCACCATCGACCTCGACGGCACCGGCAAGGTGGACGTGAGGACCGGCGTGGGCTTCTTTGACCACATGCTCGCCGCCTTTGGCCGCCACGGCCTGTTCGACCTCACGGTGCGCGCCACGGGCGACTACGAGGTGGACGACCACCACACCGTGGAGGACGTGGGCATCGTGCTGGGCCAGGCCGTGCGCGAGGCGCTGGGAGACAAGGCCGGCATCACGCGCTTCTCCGACGTGGCCATCGCCATGGACGAGTCGCTCGTGCAGGCCGCCATCGACGTCTCCGGCCGCGGCCAGGCCTACGTGGAGCTGCCCCTGCCCACGCAGAAGGTCGGCAGCTTCGACACCGAGCTGGCCGAGGAGTTCTTCATCGCCTTCGCCCGCGACGCGGCCCTGACGCTGCACGTTCGCGAGCTGGCCGGCTCCAACTCGCACCACATCATCGAGGCGGCCTTCAAGGCCTTTGGCCGTGCGCTGCGCTTTGCCTGCGAGCTCGACCCCCGCGTGGTGGGCGTGCCCTCGACGAAGGGGACGCTCTAATGGCGGCCGCGGACGAGCTGAGGGCTGCCGGCGTGGGGGAGGCGGCGGTCACGGACGGCAACGTTGGCGCTGGCGAGGATACGGCGGTTGCCGAGGCCGGTGCTGCTACGGCTGGCGAGGGCACGGCGGCTGCCGTGAGCGCCGCTGCCGCACCGGCGGCCGGCACCGCCGCGACCGCGGCCGATGTCGCTGCGACCGCCGTGGCCGGCGCTGCTGCGCCTGCGTCTGCCGAGCTCTGCGGCGCAGCCGAGTCTGGCGCCGCCGCGCCCGCCGAGGCCGCCGCGCCCGCCGAGGCCGGCGCCGCCGCGACCGCCACTCCTACCGAGGCCGGCACCGAGGCCCCCGGCGCCATCGTTGTGGTGGACTACCACAAGGGCAACCTCTCCAGCGTGCGCCGCGGCCTCATGCGCGCGGGCTACGACAACGTGCTCATCTCCGACGACCCGGCCGTCATCGAGGCGGCCGCCGGCGTCGTCTTGCCGGGCGTGGGCTCCTTCGCAGACGCCATCGCCTTCATGCGCGAGGCCGGCCAGGACAAGGCCATCCTCGCGGCCGTGGGCCGCGGCGTGCCGTTCCTCGGCATCTGCCTGGGCCTGCAGCTGCTCTGCGAGCGCGGCGACGAGGGCGTGGCGCAGGAAGGGGAGGAGCACGTGTGGGAAAGCGGCCTGGGCCTGCTTTCCGGCTCCTGCACCCGCCTGGACTCCGCACGCCTCAAGGTGCCCCACGTGGGCTGGGACCAGCTCCACGTGACCGAGGCGGGACGCGCCTGTCCGCTGCTTGCCGGCGTGCCCGAGGGCGCCAACGTCTACTTCACCCACTCCTACGCCGTGGACGCCGACGCCCACGCCGAGGAGGTGGCCGCCGCCACGCACTACGTGCGCAGCTTCCCCTGCGTGATGTGGAAGGGCAACGTCTTCGGCTGCCAGTTCCACCCCGAGAAGAGCTCGGCCACCGGCCTTGCCATCCTCAAGAACTTCGTACGGATCGTCGAGGGCACGCGCGCCTAGGCGCCCTCGCTAAGGAGCTATTCCATGATTCTGTTCCCAGCCATCGACCTCATAGACGGCAAGGTCGTGCGCCTTGAGCGCGGCGACCGCGCCCACTGCAAGGTCTACTCCGAAGACCCGGCCGCCGTGGCCCGAGAGTTCGCGGCCAAGGGTGCCACGTGGGTCCACGTCGTGGACCTCTCGAGCGCCTTCGAGGAGGACGAGGCGGCCCGCGCCGCCAACGACGCTGCCATCCGCGCCATCTGCGAGGTGGAGGGCCTGTCGGTGGACGTGGGTGGCGGCGTGCGCTCGCTGGGCCGCATCGACGAGCTCAAGGCCATGGGCGCCAAGCGCATCGCCCTGGGCACCGTGCTTGTGACCGAGCCGGCTTTTGCCGAGGTCGTGGCCAAGGGCTTCGGCCGCATGCTCGTGGCAGACGTTGCCGCCAAGAACGGCGAGGTCAAGGTCAACGGCTGGCGCGAGGGCATCTCGCGCTCGCTCGAGGACGTTGTGGGACACCTCAGCGACCTAGGCTTTCGTCACCTCGTCTTCACCGACATCGCTCGCGACGGCATGCAGACCGGCATCGACGTGGAGGCCTACCGCCGCGTGGCCGAGCTCGCGGGATTCCCCGTGGTGGCGAGCGGCGGCATAACCAGCACCGACGACATCTACGCCCTGGCCGCAGCCGGCGAGGACGTCATCGAGGGTGCCATCACGGGCCGCGCCATCTACGAGGGCAGCTTCACGCTCGAAGACGCCCTGGCCGCCGCCCGCGAGGGCGCCGCCGAGGCCGCGGCCCACGCGAACAAGGAGGCCTAATGCTCACCAAGCGCGTCATTCCCTGCCTGGACGTCAAGGACGGCCGCGTGGTCAAGGGCGTGAACTTCGTTGACCTGCGCGACGCCGGCGACCCGGTGGAGCTCGCCGCGGCCTACGACCGCGAGGGCGCCGACGAGGTGGTCTTCCTCGACATCACGGCCACGAGCGACAACCGCGCCACCACCATCGACATGGCCGCCCGCGCGGCCGGCGAGCTGGCCATTCCCTACACCGTGGGCGGCGGCTTCCGCGACCTGGCGGGCATGCGCACCATGGTGGCGGCCGGCGCCGACAAGGTCTCGCTCAACTCGGCTGCCATCAAGGACCCGAGCCTCATCTCCCAGGCGGCCCGCGCCTTTGGCAGCCAGGCCGTCATCTGCGCCATCGACGCCAAGCGCGTGGGCACCGCCGACAAGTGGGAGGTCTACGTGGCGGGCGGGCGCAAGGCCACCGGCATCGACGCCGTTGCCTGGGCCGAGGAGGCTGCGCGCCGCGGCGCCGGCGAGATCCTTCTCACCAGCATGGACCGCGACGGCACCAAGGAGGGCTTTGACCTCGCGCTCACCCGCGCGGTGGCCCGCGCCGTGCCCATCCCCGTCATCGCGAGCGGCGGCGTGGGCACCCTCGAGCACTTTGCGGAAGGCATCATCGAGGGCGAGGCCGACGCCGTCCTGGCTGCCAGCGTCTTCCACTTCGGCACCTTCAGCATCCGCCAGGTGAAGGAGTACATGGCGTCGCAAGGCATCCCCGTGAGGCTGGACTTCTGAGGCACCCAATCTTCGGGCTCCAACCCTCCTCACGTGCCTAGCACGCTTCGTCGGGATTGTCGCTCCGAATCTCGGGCACCTCAGAAGCCCAGTAATATGGTGGCGGCTTTCCCAGGCACCCAATCTTGGGGTTCAATCGTCGCTTGCGTACTTAGTACGCGGCGCTCCTCTTTCGGGGCAATCTTGGGCGCCTGGAAAACCCTCGCCGACCTGAGGAGTGTTTGGCTTTCGCTGGAAGCTTGGACTTGTATCCGGCTGGGCACCGTGCTCGGCGGTTTGAAAGGAATCGATATGGAGCAGGTCTTATCTGCGGCAGATCTTAAGTACGACGCGGCGGGGCTTATCCCCTGCGTGGTGCAGCAGTACGACACCGGCGAGGTGCTCATGGTGGCGTGGATGAATGAGGAGAGCGTGGGCCTCACGCTCGAGCGCGGCACCACCTGGTTTTGGAGCCGCAGCCGCCAGGAGCTTTGGAACAAGGGCGCAACCAGCGGCAACATGCAGCAGGTGAAGGAGCTGTGGGCCGACTGCGACAACGACACCCTGCTCGCCAAGGTGGACAGCCCCGGCCCCGCCTGCCACACCGGCAACCGCACCTGCTTCTTCAAGCGCCTCGAGGGGTAGGGGAGCGCGCTTCCACCCGCGGCAGGCGCCCGCGCCGAGGAGCTGGGGCATGTCCCCGCGCCGCGGCGAGGGGCGCATCATGCCGAGCGCGTGCCGCGCAGTTTGGCTTGATGCGGCTGTCTTGGCGCGTACCGGCATCAAGCTTTCCGGTCGCGGGTTGCCGGCCTCTCCGATTTGCCCCCATTGGCTTTCCGCCTCTCCGGATGCCGTGCTCTGAGGTCCAGAGCGACAAGTCAACAACCTCTTTTGTATCAATTGTTTTATCTGCTAGATAGTGACAAAGCGGCCTTGCCGCAAGAAGGGATAACCATGGGAGTCCGTACCGCCAACGTCCAGCCCGGAAACATCGGGGAGACCCTCACGAGCCTCGCCGCCACCATCCACGGCCGCCGCGAGGCCTCGCCGGAGGAGAGCTACACCGCCCGCCTGCTCACCGACGTGGAGGACGAGCTGCTCAAGAAGATCGCCGAGGAGGCCAGCGAGGTCATCATGGCCGCCAAGGACGACGACCACGATCACATCCGCTACGAGGCCGGCGACCTGGTCTACCACCTGCTCGTGGTCCTCGAGCGCTACGGCGTCACCCTGGACGAGCTGGCCGGCGAGCTCAACGCCCGCATGAAGTAAGGCTTCCACCGTTCTAGCGAGCGACGGGTATGCCGACGCTATGAACCGCTCGAATGAAACAGCGTGCACGCGTCTGAATGAGGCGGCGTGCGCGGTTTCGGCGCGGCCGCAAGCAATCTACGTGGGACTTGCCTCATTTCGTGGTCGGAAAACCGTTAATTGCACGACTTTTTGACGTCTGAAAGCGCTTTGCGTCTGGGGTTGATTATTGTCCGGCTTTGCTACCTGCGGTTTCTCAAAAACGACAATTTTCAGCTGTCCTCTAATAGGCGAGAAAGTCGTTCAGTTAACGGGTTTCCGACCATCAAAATCGCTATTTCTCACGTAGATGGCTTGTTTGTCTGGACAAGCACAAGGATGAAGGCTGAAACGTCCGCAAAAAAGGCGCGCAGCTCGCGCTTTCTGCAAGTACGACAACCAGTTGTGAGGATTCATGAAAGCCCCCATCGTCGACTGCCACACGCATACGAGCTTCTCGGACGGAGAGGCGAGCTTTGAGGAGAACGTCCGCGCGGCCGCCGCTGCGGGATGCTCGGTGCTCGTCTCCACCGACCACCTCACCCTGCCGGCGAGCATGGAGGCCGAGGCCGACGCGCAGGTGCCGCACGCCTGCCTGGCCGAACACTGCGCCGCCTTTGAGGCCGCCCGTGAGTTTGCTGCAGACATAGCGCCTGAGCTGGAGTTTATTTACGGCTTTGAATGCGACTGGTACCCGGGCTGCGAGGACAACGTACGAGCCTGGAGCGAGGGCGCCGTGGTGCGCCTTGGTAGCATCCACTGGATTGGCGAGGCCGGAGACGTGACGGCGGGAGCCACCGGGGATGCCGGAACCGAGAACGTCGTGCTTGCCGGCACGCCCGGCACCGGTGCCGGCTGGATTGACTTTAGTAGTGACAAGCACGTGTGGGAGGAGCTGGGCGCCGACGAGGTGTGGCGCCGCTACGTGGAGGCCTGGTGCCGCGCCTGTGAGAGCCCGCTTGCCTTTGACGTGATGGCCCACCCCGACCTCGCCATGCGCTTTGTGAACGAGGGATTTGCCGCCACCATGGACCTTAGGGGTCTATGGCGCCAGATGGCCGAGTGCGCCCACAGCTGCGGGCGCCGCGTGGAGGTCTCCACCGCGGGCCTGCGCAAGAGCGTGGGCGCCTACTACCCCAACGCCGAGCTGCTGCGCTGCTTTGCGCAGGCCGAGGTGCCCATCACCTTTGGCAGCGACGCCCATGTGGCGTGTGACGTCTGCTGGGGCATCCGCGACGCCTACCGTTATGCCGCCGCAGCCGGCTACCGCAGCTTCGGCGTCCCTCACGCCGACGGCAGCTGGGAAGAGATTGCTTTGGGCTAAATCCGGCTCATCCAGCCACAGATGAACGGGCGTGCGCTTTGCTTGCTCGGTCGCCCGCCTAGCCAACGGTTCTGCTGGTTCTCGGTTCCGCTGGTCAACGACTTAACTAGTCATGGCGTCGCAAAACAATTCTCTGCTAGACAACGGATGGCGTTTACTGTCCCGCACCCTCGGTGGATTGACCCCTTCAGGTCGGAGTGGCGGAGAGGGCGAAACATGGGCACGCTAGGCAAGGCATCGGAACGGGCGAGTGTCCTGCTCGGCAAGCCGCATGGCTGACGGTCTCGCAGCGTGCAGCGCTAAAAAGAAAGGCGGCGAGCTGGTGCCCGCCGCCTTTGGTCTTACCTGTCGCGCAGCTTCTTGGCCGTGGTGAGGGCCTTGTAGAAGACCTTGGAGAGCGGCACGTCGCGGTCGGGCGCCACCTCGGCCACCTGCTTGGTGAACTTGGTCTTGAACTCGTTCAGGCCCATGAGGCTGGGGGAGAACTCGCTGCCGATGCCCATCATGTCGTAGTCCAGGCAGCCCTTGTTGGTGCCGAGGTCGCAGCACTCAAACAGGACGAGCTTGTCGGTGACGTGCTGGCGCATGGTCTCGTTGCGGCTGGCGCCGTAGTAGCGCACCGCGCGGGTGCCGTTGATGGTGACGATGGACCAGGTGACCACGCGCCCGTCGAGCCTGCCGGCGTAGACGCGGCAGTGCTCCTTGCCCAGGATGCGGATCATGTCCTCGTAGTCGGAGCAGGGGGCGGGGGCAAAGCCGTCGCGCTGGCCGGTCTCGCGCATGACGTCGTAGTGCTCCTCAAAGCTCTTGAGGGCGAGCTCGGTCTCGTCGGCGCAGGTGACGGGGCTCTCGCGCAGGGCCTTGCGCACGTCGCGGCGGCCGCGCGGCTTCATGCGGGAGAGGATGTCCTCCTCGGTGCCGGTGACGTCGATGATGACGGTGTGGTCATAGGGGACGCCGGAGAGCACGGGCACGCTCGCGGAAAGCTCGGCCTTGATGCCGAGACGCATGAAGCGCTGGCGCTTGTCCTTGGCGCGGGCGTAGGCGGCCAGTGCCTCGATGCCGGCGCTCTCCTGCTCGGGCGTGGGCTCGCTTGCCCAGACGGGGCCGTGGCCCGCGCGCAGGTAGTGGTAGCCGTGGGTCTCGTAGTCAAAGAGGCTCACGAGGGCGAGCATCTGGCCGTCTTCCTCGAGCGCCACGCAGCCCCAGGGGGTGCGGCCCTCGATGGTGGCCTGGTAGGTGGCCCAGACGGCCGTCTGCTCGATGGGCAGGTTGATGCCGAGGTCTGCGGCCGTGGCCTCGAGCTGCTCGATGCTTATCTCTTTGGCTTGGATCACGTGCGCTCCTTTGTGCGGCCGTGCCGGGCGGGCGGCCCGGTGGCCGTGAGTATCTGAGTTGCGACCCTTCATTCTAGCGGCGGCGCAGGTGAGCTCCGGCCGCCCGCCCCAACCACACGCCGAAACCAGATGCTGGCACGGCGCGCCGCTGCTCGCGGTGCGCTGCTGCGTGCAGTGTGGTATGGCGTATGGGGCATGGGGTAGCGACGAAGCCAACGGCGGCGCGATGCTAAAGCGCGCACGACTGCGGCGGAGGCGCATGACGCCGGCGCGATGCCAAAGTTGCGCGGCTGCGGCGGAGGCACATGACGTTGGCGCGATGCCAAAGCAGCGCGGGCGCGGCGGAGGCACATGACGAGGGGCGCCGGCCACGGAACCGCCATGCCATGAGTTAGCGGGCACCCGCAGGCTGCGCTGCAGCCACGTGGTGGGGACTGTGGGGTTCACCATGTCTCTGACCCGCGAGCTCTACGTGCGTCACGCCGCGCCGCTTCACAGTTGCTGCAAACCGTTCGCGCCGGGTTTGGCGCCGCTCGCGGAGCGCCGTGCGGCCGGGCAACGTCGCCGTGCGCGCCACGCGCTCCCTGCGACCTGCGGTTATCGATGTGACCGATAACTGCGCCCGTGCTGATTGGCTCTGCATATTTCACATCGAAACCTGTCGTTCATACACTTGAGTCAACAAGAGCGGCGCGGAACAACAAACGCAAAACAGCCGCGCTAGCAGCAAGAACAGCCCTTACAGATTTGGTTTGTCCCTAGATTGCCTATGCATCTGGGTGGTGTCTTATGCACTTTTTTGAAAGGAGCACGACATGAGCTACAAGATCGTCCGCAAGAATGAGGCCACCTTCTACGAGGCCCCGGGCCACTACGACATGCGCCCGACCCGCCTGCACAACCCCGACGACGTCAACGACGGCAAGATCATCATGGGCCTCTCCCACTTCCTGCCCGGCGGCGGCTGCGAGTTTGGCTCCAACCCGCTCGAGAGCATCTACTACATCGTCGAGGGCGAGATGGACATCGAGTGCGAGGGCGGCGAGAAGACCACCCTGCACGCCGGCGACTCCTTCCACTGCGGTCCCAACACCAAGAAGGGCATCCAGAACAACGGCAGCGTGACCTGCCAGATGCTCGTCGTTCTGCTTCCGCCGCAGCAGGCCTAAGCGCACTCCCGCGGCAAGGGGCGCCCGCCGGCAGGGGAGCGAAAGCCTCCCAGGCTTGCCGGCGCGGGCGGGGGAGCCACACCTCCCAGGCTAGCCCCGAGCGCCATTGCCTCTCTCTGACCTAGGTTTCGCACGAAGCCCCCGGCGCCCATGCGTCGCGTGCGTCTCCTACGGGGCGCGGGACGGTTTCCCGTTGTCGTCCCGCGCCCCGCCTCTCCCATCGGTTTCATCGATAAGTAACCGCAATTCGATTAGAAGGAGCACATCATGAGCACGTCTCTCTTTGACCTCACCGGCAAGCACGCCGTCGTCGTCGGCGGTGCCGGCGGCATTGGCCAGGCCATTGCCGAGGGCCTGGCCGAGGCCGGCGCCCAGGTCATGATCTCCAGCCGCAAGCCCGAGAGCCTCGAGCGCGCCGCCGGCGAGATCTGTGCAAACTGCGGCGCCACCGTCCTCACCCACGCCGGCGACGCCTCCAAGGAGGCCGACGTCGAGGGCCTGCTGGCCGCCGCCCTCGAGCAGATGGGCTCGGTCGAGATCCTCGTCAACTCCCAGGGCTTCAACAAGAAGCACCCCGGCACCGAGTTCCCCGAACAGGACTGGGACGCCATGTTCGACGCCAACGTGAAGTCCCTCATGTTCACCTGCAAGCACTTCGGCAAGTACTTCAAGGACAACGACGTCCACGGCAAGATCGTCAACGTGGGCTCCGTGCGCGGCATCCGCGCCGTGGGCAACGGCGGCATGGGCAACGTCGGCTACTGCGCCACCAAGGGTGCCGTGGAGATGCTCACCAAGGCCTACGCCTCCGACCTCGGCCCCAACGTCCAGGTCAACGCCATCGGCCCCACCATCACCTACACCCCGATGATGGTCGGCCTGCTGCCCGACGACGAGGCCGCCCGCAACGCCATCGCCAAGTCCATGCCCGCCCAGCGCATCGGCTACCCCGAGGACTGCAAGGGCCCGGCCATCTTCCTGGCCTCCGCCGCCTCCGACTTCGTCACCGGCTCCACCATCTACCCCGATGGCGGCCTCAACGCGATCGGCTAGGTGAACCATGGGACTCACCATCGCACCCGACCGCGTCTACGAGATGCCCGTCTTCTTCGGGCCCTCGCCGGACCTCAAGAACCCCGACGAGAACGGCGTCTACCAGCTGAACAAGCCGGCCACCGTCGAGGCCGCGACCGTCATGTTCGAGACGGACGCAAAGAAGCTCGAGGCCTTCCTGCCCGAGAACTTCACCCTGCGCGCCCCGGTGCTCTCCGTGGCCACCTGCGAGTTCGGCACGCTGGGCAACTTCTCCGGCAACACCTACTACCTCATCAACATCAGCGTGCCGGTTCGCTATGACGGCGAGCGCGACCACCTCAACGGCGACCTCATCCTCGCCATGTACGAGAACCACGCCGACCCCATCCTGGGCGGCCGCGAGCTGATGGGCTACGCCAAGGTCTACGCCGACATCCCGCGCTTTGCCAAGGACGGCCGCCACGTGCGCACCCAGGCAAGCGACTGGGGCTTCAAGTTCCTCGACGTCGAGCTCGACCTCGAGGGCCAGCCCGAGGACCTCGCCTACATGCAGAAGCTCACCGCCGAGTCCGAGGGCAAGTTCAACTACAAGTACATCCAGGCCACGCCCGAGAAGGGCCAGCAGTACCACGAGGCCGGCGCGGACGTGAGCTACGCCACCTTCAACCCCAAGGCCTGGGAGAAGCCCGCGGACTACCCCTTTGAGCTCATGGAGCCCCAGGTCACGGTCTGCTCCGGCACGGCGACCTTCCACGCGCCCGAGCACTGGCAGATGCCCATGTACTGGCACATCCCCACGGCCCTGGCCGACCTGCCGGTCATCCGCCCGCTCGGCGCCCAGTTCACGCGCTACAACGACCCCACCGACTACAACCACGTGTACCG
>CAVHKV010000002.1:0-3101 GCA_963636635.1 uncultured Bacteroidales bacterium | reverse complement strand
GGTAGTACTCCTTGAACTGGTTCATGCCGGCGTTGGCAAGCAGCAGCGAGGGGTCGTCCGGGACGAGCGAGGAGCTGGGATAGAGCTTGAGGCCGCGCTCCTCAAAGAAGCTGAGGAACTTCGAGCGGATCTCGGCGGTGGTCATGGTCGGAAAGTCTGCGGTGCTCATATGTCTCCCTGAACGTCCGGGTTTGCAGCAAATTCAACCCGGCGATTATACCGCGCAACCGCCCCCACGTCCGCGCGGGAGGGCAATCCGAAGGAGACCCCCATGGCGGGGGCACGGCAAGGCAGGGCGCGGGGCCGTGCACAGACAAGTTGGGGCGGCAGCAGGGAAGCAAGATGGGGGGCAAAACGGCCAGCCCGCGCGGCAAGCCCCGCGCAAGGCAAGCGCCGGCGGCACGAACACGCCAAGCGCACAAAGCGCGCGGGCCAAGCGGCCGCGCTCCCCTACTCCTTGTCGGAGGTGTGCAGGCGTTTGAACTCGTCGAGCTGCTGGCGCAGGGCATCGGCAAGCGCCGGCTTTTCGTCCTCGGGCTTCTCCTGGGCCTCGACGTCGGCCACGTCGTGGCTCTCGACCTCCACCAGGCGGCTCGTCTCGAGGAAGGTGTCGTCGTCCAAAGCGTCAAACGAGGGGACGGGCGTGCCGTCGGCGTGCAGGTAGGGCGTGCCCTTGAAGAAGGCGCCGTCGTAGCTCACGAGTTGGCGGCCCGTCTTGTTCTCGAAGTAGTAGACAAAGGCGCCCTTGACCGCGGCGGTGAGCGGCACGGCCAGCGCCATGCCGAGCGCTCCGCCCAAGCTCGCGCCCACGGTGATGCCCACAAGGCTCATGGCCGGGTGAATCTTCACGGCGCTCTGCATCACGAGCGGGCTCACGAGGTTGTCGGTGACGTTTTGCGCGATGACGGACCACACGAGGGTCCAGAAGGCCACGGCCGGGCTCGCGAAGAGGCCCGCCAGGGTGGCGAGCGCCGCCGAGACGGCGGGGCCCACCACGGGCACGAAGTGCAGCGCCCCCACGATGATGCCCATGAGGCCCGCGTAGGGGTGGCCCACCACGGCAAAGCCCACGAAGGCGAGCAGGCCGTTGAGCACGCTCGTTATCACGATGCCGCGCATGTAGCCGCCCACCGAGCGGCCCAGCACCGCCACGAGCAGCGACAGGTCCTCGTCGTGGCGCGGCCCCACGATGACGCCGGCCTCGCGCATGAGGGCCGGGTAGTCCTTGGCGAACCAGTAAGCCATGACGAGGCCCAGGAAGAACATCACGAAGTCGTTGGCGAGGTTCATGATGTTGGGCACGAGCGCGGTGGAAAGCCAGCTCGCGAGCTGGCGCACGAGGGTGGTGCCAATGTCGGACAGGCTCGAGAGCCAGCTCTGCACGCTGCTCTCGATGCCGGCCGTCTTGGCCGAGCCGTAGCTCGAGAAGAGCTTCTGCACGTAGCCCTGCACCAGGGAGAAGTAGGCCGGCACGCGCTCGAGCAGCTGGCGCAGCTGGTCCACGAAGAGCGGCCCCAGCCACAGGACGAGCCCCGCCATCACGGCAAAGACCACGAGCAGCGAGATGAAGGCGCCCAGCGCGCGGCCCACGCCGTGACGCTCGAGCCAGTTGGTGAGCGAGCTGCAGATGAAGCCCACCACGGCGCCCACGAGCACCGACTCCACGGCCGAGCCCACGCGCCCCAAGCCCGCGAGCAGGATGACGAACACGGCCGCGCAGCCCACGAAGGCCCAGGCCCGCACGGCGATAAGCCGCGCGGACTCAAAGGCGCGCTGTTGCTCTTGTGGGCTGCGCTTGGCACTCATCGCATGAGCCCCTCGGGGTCGATCTTGTCCTGGAGCTTCTTGAGGGTGCGGCGCAAAAGGCGGCTCACCTGCACCTGGGAGACGCCAAGGCGCTTGGCGATCTCCACCTGGGTGAGGCCGTCCTCAAAGCGCATGCGGATGACCTCCTGCTCGCGCGGGGAGAACTCGCTGATGGTCTGCTCGACCACCATGCGGTCGTCCGAGGCGGCGAGGTCTTGGTCGATGCTGGCGTAGCGGTCGATGACCGAGGGGGCCTCCTCGTCGTCTGACGCGGAGCCCTCGAGCGGCACGGAGCTGTAGGCGCTGGAAGACTCCATCGCCTCGAGCACCTCGTCCACCGTGACGCCGAGGCGGTTCGCGACCTCCTCGGTGGAAGGCGAACGCTGCAGCTCCTTGGTGAGCTCGTCGGTGGCCTGGTTGACCTTGGGCGCCAGCTCCTGCAGGCGCCTGGGCACGCGCACGCTCCAGCCCTTGTCGCGGAAGTGGCGCTTGATCTCTCCCAGGATGGTGGGCGTGGCGTAGGTGGTGAACTCGAGGCCGCGGTCCGGCTCAAAGCGGTCGATGGCCTTGATGAGGCCGATGGTGCCGACCTGCACGAGGTCGTCCAGCGGCTCACCGCGGTTCTTGAACTTTGCGGAGAGGAAGCGCACGAGGTTGAGGTGGCTCATGACGAGCTCCTCGCGCGCGGCCTCGTCGCCCTGCTGCTTGTAGCGGCGGAACAGCTCGCGGGTGCGTTCCTTGTCCCAGGCGAGCTTGCCCTTGGGCGTCTGGGGCAGGTCGCGGGCCGCCGCGGCGGACTCGCGGCGTGCCTGGGCGCGCTGTTCGGCCGTGAGTGTGGTGGAGTCGCTAGGCATCAAGGGCGCCCGCGTTCTTCTTGAGGCGCAGGGTGCCGGCCTCGTGGTCAATCACGCACTCGTCGCACACCGAGGTGAGGATGAGCTCGGCGTAGGTGGAGGTCTGGTCGTCCTCGTCGGGCTCGGCGTCACCGAAGAGGAACTCCATCTCGAGCGAACCCTCGCTCACCGAGAAGTTGGCCTCGAAGGTCTCGGGCTTGGTGGCGCAGCACCACACGAAGGCCTCCTCGGCCGCCATGCGGGCGTCTTCCACGTCGTCCACCGAAAGGCCGGCGAGCACGGCGAGGTTGGCCGCAAGCATGCGGACGGGGCGGGCGTAGGAGGGCTGGGCGGGGACGCTCAGCATCACGGGGGAGTCGGAGAAGCTCATGCGCGCGCCTCCCCTACTGCTCGTCTGCGGAGATGCCGGCAACGGGCACCTCGACGGACTCGGGCTCGGCG
>CAVHKV010000001.1:0-3834 GCA_963636635.1 uncultured Bacteroidales bacterium | reverse complement strand
GACGAGCGCGACATGGAGTCGCAGCTGCTCGACACCATGGACATCGAGCGCGAGCGCGGCATCACCATCAAGTCCAACGCCGTCCGCGTGATGTATGACGCCGACGACGGCCAGACCTACCAGTTCAACCTCATCGACACGCCCGGCCACGTTGACTTCACCTACGAGGTCAGCCGCTCGCTGGCGGCCTGCGAGGGCGCGGTGCTGGTGGTTGACTCCACCCAGGGCGTGGAGGCCCAGACCGTCTCCAACGCGAGCCTGGCCATGAACGCCAACCTGGACATCGTGCCGGCAATCAACAAGATCGACCTGCCCTCCGCACACCCCGAGGAGGTCAAGGAGGAGATCGAGGACGAGCTTGCCATCCCGGCCGACGACGCCGTCTGCGTCTCCGGCAAGACGGGCGAGGGCATCCATGACCTGCTCGAGTCCATCGTCTTCCTCATCTCGCCGCCGCAGGGCAGCTACGACGCGCCGCTCAAGGCCCTCATCCTGGATTCCTACTTTGACGAGTACCGCGGCGTGGTGGCCACGGTTCGCGTCTTTGACGGCCACATCTCCAAGGGCGACAACCTGCTCATGATGCAGGGCGGGGAGAAGTTCCTGGTGGACGGCGTGGGCGTGAAGCGCCCTGCCGAGGTCCTCATGGACGAGCTTTCCGTGGGCGAGGTGGGCTTTGTGGTCACCGGCCTCAAGGACCCGGAGAGCGTGCGCGTGGGCGACACCCTCACCTACGCGGACAACCCCACGGCCGAGCCCTTGCCCGGCTACCGCGAGGCCAAGCCCATGGTCTACACGGGCCTCTTCCCGGTGGACAACAAGGAGTACGAGAACCTGCGCGACGCCCTGGAGAAGCTCCACGTGAACGACCCCTCGCTCACCTGGACGCCCGAGACCTCGGTGGCGCTGGGCTTTGGCTTCCGCGTCGGTTTTCTCGGCCTTTTGCACATGGAGGTCGTGAAGGAGCGCCTGGAGCGCGAGTTCAACCTCGACCTCATCGCCACGAGCCCCAGCGTGGACTACCACGTCTACAAGACCGACGGCGAGATGCTGGCCGTGCGCAGCCCGCAGGACCTGCCCGACGTCACCTGCATCGACCACATCGAGGAGCCCTACCTCAAGGCCAAGATCATCTGCCCGCCGGAGTTCACCGGCGCGGTGATGCAGCTGGCCATCGAGCACCGCGGCGTCACCACCGACATGATCCACCTCACCAGCAAGTCCGTTGAGATGCACTTTGACATGCCGCTGGCCGAGCTCATCCTGGACTTCTTTGACCAGCTCAAGAGCCGCACCAAGGGCTACGCCTCGCTCGACTACGAGTTCTACGAGTACCGCGTGAGCGACCTGGTGAAGCTCGACATCCTGCTCTCCGGCGACGAGGTGGACGCGCTGTCCTTCATCGTCCACAAGGACAAGGCCTACTCGCTCGCGCGCGGCCTGTGCGACAAGCTCAAGGAGATCATCCCGCGTCAGCAGTTTGAGGTGCCCATCCAGGGTGCCATCGGCAACAAGATCATCGCCCGTTCCACCGTCAAGGCCATGCGCAAGGACGTTCTCGCCAAGTGCTACGGCGGCGACATCTCGCGCAAGCGTAAGCTGCTGGAGAAGCAGAAGGAGGGCAAGAAGCGCATGAAGGCCATCGGCTCGGTCGACGTGCCGCAGGAGGCCTTCATGGCGATCCTCAAGGTGGACGAGTAGTGGCGCGCGTTCCGTTCCGCAGCGAAGAGCAGGCCGCGATTGCTACGAGCGACGCGGCCTCTCGCGTGATGGCGGAGGGTGCCGTTGCCGCGGGGCTGGCATGGCCGGTGGAGGCGTTTGCCGGGGCTTGTGTGGCTGCTGAGTGCGGTGCGCTTGGCGAGGGTTGTTTGCTTGACGCGGCGGGCTCCGATTGCGGGACTGGCGCGCTTGCTGAGGCTGTTGCGCCGGCCGAGCATGGTTCCCTTGCCGTGGCTGGTGCGCCGGCCGAGCATGGTTCCCTTGCCGAGGCTGGTGTGCCCGCTGAGCATGGCTTCCTTGCTGAAACAGGCCACGACTCTGCGACCGGTACGCTCGCAAAGAACGGCTCGCTTGCTGGCACTAGCTCCCTTGCCGAGCGCCTGGCTGCGAACCCCTTCCTTATGGCGCCGATGGCTGGCGTCACCGACGCGGCCTACCGCATGATGATGCGTGCGGGTGGTGCGGCGCTTGCCTACACCGAGATGGTGAGCGTCACGGGCATCCACTACAAGAGCGAGAAGACCTGGCAGCTGGTGGAGCCCAACTTGGGCGAGCCCGACATTGCCGTGCAGCTCTTCGGCGCGGACCCGGACCACTTCCGCGAGGCAGCCACGCAGGTGGCCGAGCGCGTGGGCAGCAAGCTCGCCCTCGTGGACGTGAACATGGCCTGTCCGGTGCCCAAGGTCACCAAGGGAGGGGCGGGCTCGGCCCTGCTGAGCGAGCCCGAGCGCGCCGCGCAGATCGTGCGTGTACTGCGCGAGGAGCTGAGCGTGCCCGTCACCGTGAAGATTCGCGTGGGGCGCACGCCCGATGCGCTCGTGGGGCCCGACTTCGCGCGCGCCATGGAGGCCGCCGGTGCACAGGCCGTGGCCGTGCACGGGCGCGTGGCCTCGCAGATGTATCGCGGCGAGTCCGATGCCGCGCTCATTGCCGAGGTGGTACGCGCGGTGAGCGTGCCCGTCATTGCGTCGGGCGACGCCCTCACGGCCGCTCGCGCGGCAGACCTCTTGGAGAAGACCGGCGCCGCGGCCTGCTTTGTGGCGCGCGGCAGCTATGGCGACCCGTGGATTTTCGAGAACGCCCGCCGCGTGGCGGCGGGGGAGTGCGAGAAGCCCGTAACCGTACAGATGCGCCTTGCGGCCTTCCGCCTGCACGTGAGGCTGCTTGAGGCCACGGGCGCCCATATGGCCCGCGCGCGCAGCCTGGCCGGCTGGTACCTGCGCGGCGTTCCCGAGGCGGCGGCCTGGCGCGAGCGCGCCATGCACTGCAGGGATACGGCCGACTACCTGGCCCTGGCCGACGAGCTTGAGGCCTCGCTGTGAGCGTAGGGGCGCTCTACCTGCACGTTCCCTTCTGCGTGAGGCGTTGCCACTACTGCGACTTTGCCACGGCCGCCACCAAGCACGATGACCCGCTGATGGCGCGGTACGCCGCCTCGCTTGTGCGTCTGGTCGCGCAGGCTGTGGATGCCGGCCTGCTCGCTGGCGTGCGTACCGCCTACGTGGGCGGCGGCACGCCGACGATGCTCGGTGCCTCCGGGCTTGCGGGGCTGCTTGGCGCCGTTTTCGCCCTTGGTGTGGGCGAGCTTTCCTTCGAGGCAAACCCCGAGTCGCTCACGGACGAGGTGCTTTCTGCCGCGCGCGAGTCGGGCGCCACGCGTGTCTCCATCGGAGTTCAGAGCTTCAACGGCGCCGAGCTTGCGGCCCTTGGGCGCGTCCATGACGCGGAACTCGCGAGGCGGCGCGTTGCCGCGGCTGTGGCCTCGGGCCTTAGGGCCTCGCTCGACCTCATGTGCGGCATTCCGTACCAAACGCCCCAGAGCTGGGAGGAGTCCCTGCGCACGGCCGTGGAGCTGGGCGTGGGCCATGTGAGCTGCTACCCGCTCATGATTGAGGAGGGCACGCCGCTCGAGCGCATGTGCGAGGACGGCGAGCTGCCGTGGCCTTCGGACGACACTGAGGCCACCGACATGGAGACCGCCGAGCGAGTGCTGGGGCAGGCGGGTTTCAGTCGCTACGAGGTGGCGAGCTATTCGCTGCCTGGCCAGCGCTGCGAGCACAACATCGCCTACTGGACGGGCGTGGAGTACCTGGGCCTCGGCACCGCCGCGGCAAG